>SVLW01000027.1 GCA_015067705.1 Oscillospiraceae bacterium | reverse complement strand
TGGAGCCGGAGGTGGGGGTAGAATAGCCATAGGTATCCGGCACCCAGAAATGGAAGGGGAAGAGACCGCTCTTGATGGCAAGACCCAGGGTGATGAGACCGATGGATACCGTGAGCGGGATCATCAGATGCTCCGTCTCAAAGCGGATGGAGATCACCCGCTGCATATCCTCCATGAGGAGATGACCCGTCAGGTCATAAAGCAGCACAATGCCGATGAGGAAGAGACCGGAACCCAGAAGCGAGAAGATCATATACCGCAGCGCGGCCAGGGTGGTACGGCCGAGATTGCGGATCATCAGAATGCCGCAGGCGGCAATGGTGGAGATCTCGATAAAGACATAGGCCGTGAAGATATCGTTGGTGTAAATGAGGGCCAGGAAAGCACCCATCAGCAGATCCGTCATAACGAAGTAGAGATTCTGCTTCCCGTCCTCGATATCCATCCGGATGTGATGCTGTCCGCCTAAGACCGAGAGGAGCATCACAATGCTAAAAAACTGGGCCATGATGGCCTCCAGCACACCGGCGCGCAGCTCATTGCCCCAGGGCGCGGGATAGTGGCCCATGATGTAGACAAAGCTCTCCCGGGTGACGGCTACATAGCAAAGCACGCAGGTGGAGAGAAGAAACTCAATGGCAAATACCGTCACGGAGATGCGACGGGCGGCCTTTCCCTTTAAGGGCAGGGAGAGGATCGCCGAGAGCATCGTCAGCATGATCCCGAAGAAGGGGAAATTCTTGAAAAATTCCACTTACAGATCCTCCTCCTGGGCAAACATATAGATTTCGTCCATGTTCAGGCTGTGATACCGCTGGTAAAGGCGGATGGACAGCGCCAGCATCATGGCCGTGACGCTGACGGACACCACGATGCCGGTCAGCACCAGGCCGGAGGGAATGGGATTGATATAAAGCTCCGCCGAGGTGTTGCCGCCGATGATGATGGGCGCCACGCGATTATCGATATATCCCATGGAGGCCAGGAAGAAGAACACGGAGGAATCCATGATGTTGAATCCGATGATTTTCTTGATGATATTCCGGTTGAAAAGCAGGGTGGTGAAGCCAATGCCGAAGAGGATAATGGCCACGGTTTCCTCTAAATTGGCCAGAAGATTGGATCCAAACATGGCTTTAATAGCCTCCTTTCCGGAAAATGGCAAAGAATGAATACATGGTGCAGGCCACCACAAAGCCCACGGCGATATTCAGCGGCAGGATCAGACCGGAGGAGATCAGGTCGCCGGGCGTGCCGGGGGAGATGATGGAGTGAAGGTGGTTGGCGCCGGTGAAAAAAGAATAGCTCTTGATGAGGCAGTAAAAGGTCAGGGCCGTACAGACGATGCAGTTGATGACCTTTTCATTTAAGAAGCGGGACGATTTCGCAAATCCAAAGGCCAGCAGATAGAGGATCATGCCGGCGCCCAGCACCGCGCCGCCGGCAAAGCCGCCGCCCGCGGAGAGATGGCCGTTGAACATAATATACACGCCAAAGACCATGATAAAGGGGATCAATACCGTGGCCACCCGCTGGAGAATCACGTCGTTTTTGGGCTCATACACCCGGTCGTCCTCACGTCCGTAGGCATTTTTCAGCAGGATGAACACACAGCACACCGCAGAAAACAGCACACAGCTCTCGCCGAAGGTATCAAAGGCACGGTAGTCCAGGATCATGCCCGCCACCACGTTCACGGCGCCGGTTTCCGCCATGCCGTTCTCGATATAGCGCTCCGACACTTCGTTCACCGTGGGGTTATAGTTCCCGCCGATACGGGGCAGCCACGACACCGTGACGAGCAGTGTCAGGATCATCACCACGCACACCACGACACCGATGACGTTATAGGCCTTGAAAAATGCCCGCAGTTCCAGGGCGTTACGGGGGTTGAAGTTCTCAAGATGGGGATCCGGCACCACCACGCGCTCGCGCTCCAGGGGCGGCTCCTCCCGGTTAAAGACCACGTCATAGACCTCGAGATCCCCCAAAAGCCAGGCACGCAGCAGCGCGCCCAGGCGGGAGGGCTTATTCTTCTTCTTCATCGTTGCGGCCTCCCTTCACCTTGTGGATCTTCTTGAGCGTCAGAAGCAGCATCACGCCGGACACGCCCGCGCCCACCGCCGCCTCCGTAATGGCCAGATCCGGCGACTGTAAAAGGATCCAGATCAGCGACATGACGCAGCTATAGGACATAAAAATAATGATACAGGTGAGCAGGTTTTTCACCCGGCTCACCGTAATGGCGCAGACGATCAGCGTCAGCATCAAAATGACTTTCAATACTTCCATAATCAGTTCCCTCAGTGCCGTTCCCGGCGGTATTCGGTGGAGTCGGGGTCAATGGTGGTCTCGAGCAGCGTGATGAGATGGGAGGAGACCGGACTGGCCAGCCAGAGCAGGGCGATGATCATCACGAATTTCAGCGAGTCAAAGGTGAATCCCCGGACGATGATGAGACCGATGAGCACCAGCGCAATGGCGAGGGTGTCGCCCATGGCGGCGGCGTGCATCCGGTTTAAGATATACTTCAGCCGGTACACCCCGAACACAGAGCAGATCTCAATGAAAAGTCCCGACACAATAAAAAGCGCCGCGGCGGCGAATCGAATCCATTCCCAGATCATGCGTCACGCTCCTGTTCCTGCTCTGCTTTTTCTGCCGCCTGCCGCTCCCGGTAGACGCCGATATAGATCTTCGTCAGCACAATCACGGAGATAAAGCTCAGCATAGCGTAAATCATAGAGATATCCGCCAGATAGTTCTGGTCGAGAAGGACCGAGAACACGGCGATCATGATAATCGTCACGGTGCCGATCATATTGATGCCCACGATACGGTCGGGGGTGTGGGGGCCGCGGATGGTCATGATCAGGCAGGCCAGAAGGCAGACCGCCAGCACGATCAATGCGCCCCAGAAGAGAATGTCATATGCTTGATTGAGGATCTCCATGATGCTCAGGCCTCCAGTTTCTTTAACATATGGATGAACTTGCTGTCCTCGATGCCCTGGGCCAAAGATTCGTCCAGGCAGTGCACCATATACCGGTCGCCCTGGAGCGCCACCGTGATGGTGCCGGGGGTCAGGGTGATGGCGTTGGCCAGCATGGTGCGGGCATAATCGGAATGCAGCGGCACTTCAAAGGTCACCAGCACCGGCCGCGGCCGGAAGCCGGGGGAAAGGATCATCCGGATGAGCGTGAAGTTTGCAATGGCGATCTCATAAAGAAGCACCACAATGTACCAGACGATGCCGGGCAGCTTTCGAAGGATCCTGAGATCCCGGGAGAAGCGATAGCCCAGATACCGCCGGGCGAAGAGATACACCAGCGCTCCCACCACTGCGCCAACAATGACAATTTGCCATGAAATCATGCTGCAAAGCGCAATAAACAGCAGGAAAAATACGAACAGCATAACAGGATGCCCCCATTTTCACAAAATCAAAAAGCATTATACGCCGGACCGTGGGAAAATACAAGGATCAAACTGACGAATCGATTCGGAAAAGCGCCGGTTCTTCTGTATGGTATTGCAAAAATGATCTATTTTCCCGTCTTATCCCGTTTTTTCCACCTTTTTCAGTTCAAAATCCCGTCAGATGTACAGACTTTGCCGGAATCTTAGCGCCGGAATCCGCCCTCCGACAGGGAAAAATAAAAAAAAGGGGAGAGCAACGCTCTCCCCATGGGATATCGGGATCAGACTGCGCGGGCACTCAGCTCCTGTACCTGCCACATCCGGCGATAGATGCCGTCCTGGGCGATGAGTTCCTCATGGGTACCACGCTGCACGATGCGTCCCTCGTGGAACACCAGGATCACGTCTGCCCGGCGAATGGTGGACAGGCGGTGGGCGATGGCCACAATGGTGCGCCGCCCTGCCAGTTCATTGATGGCCTGCTGGATATGGGCCTCGGTCTCCACGTCCACAGAGGCGGTGGCCTCGTCAAGGATCAGAATGGGGGAGCCCCGCAGAATGGCCCGGGCAATGGCAATGCGCTGCTTCTGTCCGCCGGAGAGGCGGGTGCCGCGCTCGCCCACCATGGTGTCAAAGCCGTCGGGCATCGCCATAATGTCGTCATAGATCCGGGCGGACTTCGCCGCCTGGGCGATCTCCTCGGGCGTGGCGCTGGGCCGGGCATAGGCGATATTCTCGCCCACGGTGCCATTAAAGAGGAAGGTGTCCTGCAAAACCATGGCGATCTGCTGCCGCAGGCTCTCAAGCTTCACCTTGCGGATATCGTGTCCGTCCATGGTGACCCGACCGGAGGTGGGGTCATAGAAGCGGCCGATGAGCTGCGTCAGGGTGGACTTGCCCACGCCCGTGGGGCCCACCAGAGCCACCATCTGTCCCGGCTCCACCGTGAAGTCCACATCTTTTAAGACGGGGCTTTCCTCTACATAAGAGAAGCTCAGATCCTCAAAGGAGATCTGGCCGGAGATGGGCGGCAGATCATAGGCGTCCGGCGCGTCCTCGATGCCGCAGGGGGTGTCGAGGATCTCCACCACGCGCTCCACGCCCGCCAGTGCCTGCTGCGCCGTCTCAATGAGATTGGCAAGCTGGGTGATGGGGGCATAGAAGAGGGAGAGATAGAAGAGGAAGGCCACGATATCGGCAAAATCCACCTCCATGCGGAAGGCCAGATACCCGCCGAAGCCAATAACGATCACGTTGCCCAGCGAGGTCAGAAACTCCACCGCCGGATGATAGACCGCCGACTGCTTCAAGGCGCGCAGCATATAGCGGGTGTAGGTCTTGGCCTTATCCAGCACATGACCGGATTCCTTCTCCTGCTGGTTAAAGGCCTGGATCTCCTGAATCCCGGAGAAATTGTCCTGCAGCTGGGCATTCAGCGTGGCCAGAGACCGCTGGGTGATGCGGAAATTGGGGCGGATCTTGTGTGCAAAGATCCAGGACGCCACCAGAATAAAGGGAATGGGGATGCAGGTCAGAAGCGCCAGCTTCGCATTGATGGCGAAGATAATGGCCGTGACACCCACCAGCGTGATGATATTGGTGACGGTGTCCGGCATGAGATGGGCATAGAGGTACTCAAACTGCGCCGTGTCGTTCACCACGCGGCTCATGAGTTCGCCGGTCTGGCGGTTGTGGAAAAAGCCCATGGAAAAACTCTGGATCCGATTATACACCTTCATGCGTACATCCTGCACCAGATTCCACGCCGCCTTGTGGGCCAGATAGTTACTGAGGAAGCGGAAGAGGATCTTGAGCAAATAAAGCCCCAGCAGGGAAAATGCCATGAGGAGGATCTGCCGCAGCGCCGCCTCATCCACGCCTTTCGTCAGGGTCTCCGTCATATCGGTCAGGATCTTCGGCGCAATGAGATTCACGCCGGTGAGGGCCAGGGTACTGATGGCCGCCACGATCAGAAGCCACTTATACTTCGCGGCCTCCTTCATCACTCGGAATAAGACTTTCATACTGCCTCCCAGAATTCCGCCGCAAAAGAACGCATCCCGCGGCGCACGTTTTTCTCAGTATACCAGACTTTCCGGTATATTGCAAATCGAGCGCGAAAAAACACTTGAGAACTCCCGCATCTTGCAGTATACTTGACCTGACAGAATGAAAAAGGAGCTTTTTTATGAAACGACTGCTATCGCTTTTCCTGGCGATCTTCCTGCTCTTCTCGCTCTCTGCCTGCAGTCAGGAGGACATGGAGCTTGTCAGCGACATCGTGGATATCGCCATCGATATGACCACCACGGAAACCGAAGAACCCACCGAACCTGTCCCGGAAATTGAGGATGCCGCAGATGCCGAGGATCCGCCGCCCGCGGAAGAGCAAACAACGCTGGATTGCGGACACGATCTCTCCGAAGGCTGCGAATGTGAGCCCGAGGCCGAGCCGGAAACTGAGCCGGAGCCCGAGGCCGAGCCCGAACCCGACCCGGAGCCCGAACCCGCGCCCGCCATTGACGAGGACGGCCACTACACCACCCGCGATGACGTGGCCCTCTATATCCACACCTATGGCCGCCTGCCCTCGAACTTCATGACGAAGAAGGAGGCGGAGGCCCTTGGATGGGAGGGCGGCTCTTTAGAGCCCTATGCCCCCGGCATGTGCATCGGCGGCAATCGCTTCGGCAACTACGAGGGCCTGCTTCCGGAAAAGGACGGCCGCAGCTATACCGAGTGCGACATTGACACCCTGGGCAAAGAGAAGCGCGGCGCCAAACGCATCGTCTTTTCAAACGACGGCCTCATCTATTATACCGACGATCATTACGAGAGCTTCACGCTCTTATACGGGGAGGAATAAGCCATGAAAGTGATATGTCTGGACTGCCGGGAGATTCATAGCCGCGAGGAACTGCACCGCCGCATTGCCGAAGGCTTTGCCTTCCCGGAATGGTACGGCAATAATCTGGACGCCCTCCACGACTGCCTCACCTCCATGCAGGAGGAGGCGGAGATCCGCCTGTCCCACTGCGACGTGCTGGAAAGCCGCCTTGGCGCCTACTGGCCCCGCTTCCTGCGCGCCCTCAAGCACAGTAAAGAAGAAAACCCCCGCCTCCGGCTCGTCTATCTCAAGGACGAGGAAGCGGAAGGCGACGCATAACGCCCCAACGGCCCGCCTTTTTTGGCGGGCCAATTTTTCTTCGACGCTTTTCCTCTTTACAAATCCCGGAAGCTGTGGTATACTATCACTTGTTCCGGGAGATCCCGGCAGAATATGCGTCCGTAGTTCAATGGATAGAGCGTCAGATTCCGGTTCTGAATGTTGGGGGTTCGAGTCCCTTCGGGCGTGCCAGGTAAAAGCCTCTTTTGTCAAAAGACAAAAGGGGCTTTTACAATGATATCCGTTCCTGGCGGAACGGATGATATACCCTGCGGGTATGATATCGCACTTCGTGCGATGATATATGCCTTCGGCATATGAAGGAACGAATATATCATTTGTCTTTCCCTCCCCGCAACAACAGGTTGCTTTGCAAACCGGATTCTACGCGGTATAATCAGGATGAGGTGATCATCATATGAATACCAAGGATATCATTCTGGAACTCAGAACCAGACACGGGATGTCGCAGGAGGAGCTTGCGGAGAAGGTATTTGTAACCCGTCAGGCGGTTTCCCGCTGGGAAACGGGGGAAACGACCCCCAATACCGAAACATTAAAACACTTATCCATGCTCTTTGATGTTTCCATCAACACGCTTCTGGGCTCGCCGAGACAACTTGTTTGCCAGTGCTGCGGCATGCCTCTGGAGGACGCCACGATCAGTAAAGAAAAGGACGGCCTTTTTAACGAGGACTACTGCAAATGGTGCTATGCAGACGGCGAGTATCTGTATCACGATATGGACGAGCTGATTGAGGTATGCGTGGAGAACATGAAAGGCGAGGCGTTCTCAACAGAAGAGGCCCGCGCCTATCTGAAAGAGCAGCTCCCGAAGCTTGATTACTGGAAGCAGTACAAATACCTGGCGGGCGCCGAGGAATTCAAAGCATACAAACAGCAGCTGATCCGGGAATTCAACGAGCTGCAGATTGAGGGAATGCCCCGGGTGGAACGGCTGAATGCGCTGGTGGGCGGATATATCAATCTGGAATACCGTCTCCCAAACGGCCAGACCGTGAAATTCCTGGACGACCGCGCAACCTATCTCGGAAACCAACTGGAAAGTCTCTTTGGCGGGAACCGCTGTTTTGGCATCGCCGCAAATATGGAGTTCCTGCTGGTCTGCACCTATGAAGAAAACGGAACCAATCCCGAGCTTGTGCTTTATAAAAAGAGATAAGCAGAGAAGAAAGGAGCATCCCATCATGCTCACGGCGCTGGCCGTGATCTGGGGCATGGACCTCATGTAAAATTTCCATTCAGAACCGCGTTTGACAGTCGGCAGACGCGGTCTTTTTTTCTTCTGCGGAAGACTCCTCTTTGTCGAACGAAAAAATATGCGTTTCCTTCGGCGTCCTAACGATCACATGGTCATCGTTCCGGCACGCAGAAAGGGTGCATTTCTCTCCATCAAAGATCTCATATAGTATCAGCATCTCGTACGGTTTCGAAGTAGTGTGCATTTGTCGTTCTCCCTTTCGTTTCTCAAAAAATAAAATTTGTTTTGTGTGCGTGATGGCGCCTGCGGGCGCATACACATCACAGAAAAAATTGTCTTTTCTGTGTGTGGGTTTTCGTCTTTGTCCTTGTCTTTGTCTTTCTCTTCGTCTTTTTCTTCTTCTTTTTCTTTGTCTTTTTCTTGGTACCTGTGGTCACCAGCGGTCAAGAGGGCTTGATCCTAAGGGTGCGTTTAATGGGGAGAGATTGGGACGCTCGGCAGGAGAGGACGGCAGGGGAGCGGGCGAGGCAGGAACAGCCGCGGGCAGGGGAGCGGGGATATCCTCCTGTTTCTTTGCATTGCGGTTTTTGCGGTTGCGCTCACAGATCTTTTCGTAGTTTTCGAATTCCCGGTCGATCTGCTTTCGCATGGCGGGCCAGAGAATGGCCTCCCGGCCCCGGAGATTCGGCTCGATAGCGCGGTTGGCATAGCGCAGCATGGCGCGCACCAGGCGTCCCAGCTGGGCGTCATTCAGATTCTCCGCGTCGTCCAGGAAGTCGATAAAGATTTTCACGTAAGTCATTTGGCTTACCTCCTTCTTTTTGATGGCACCAGTCTATCACAGCGCACTCCCCGAAAATTCCACTCTTTTTCCACACTTTCTGTGCTTTTCTTCCCCCTCATGTGCCAAACGGACAAAAGCGCGCCGTCCGCCTCGGTATTTTCGGGTAAAATTCCGACCGCCCCGCATTGACGCACCGATTTCATCGTGCTAAAATAGAAGATAGTCTGAAACCATATTAGAAAGAGCAGAGGTGTGAACATGAAAGACAAGACTCTCGTGATGATCCCCGGCCCGACTCCCGTATCCCGTCCGATCCAGGAGCAGATGGGCAGAGAAATTCAGGCCTTTGGCGATCCCCGCTTTGTGGCCGATTATAAGAGCGTGATCGATGATCTGGGTGAGCTCTTTGGCTGTGACGGCAAGACCTTCGTCATCGCCGGCACCGGCACCCTGGCCATGGAAATGGCGATCTCCAACGTGACCAAGCGCGGCGACAGCATCCTGATCGTCAGCCACGGCTATTTCGGCGACCGCTTCACCGACATCGCCACCCATAAGGGTCTCGATATCGACGTGCTCTCCGCCGAGTGGGGCCAGATCGTCCCCGTTGAGGTCATCCGCGCCAAGCTGGCCTCCAAGAAGTATGCCGCTATGACCGTCACCCACGTGGACACCGCCACCGGCGTCTGCGCTCCCATTGCCGAGATCGGCGAGATGATGAAGGAATTCCCCGAGACCATCTACATCGTGGACGGCGTTGCCGCCACCGCCGGCGAATATGCCAACCTGGCTGAGATGAATATCGACATGATGTTCACTGCTTCCCAGAAGGCATTCGGCGTCTGCCCGGGTCTCTTCCTCCTGTGGGCCAACCAGAAGGTGCTTGCCCGCCGTAAGGAACTGGGCATCATCCCCGAGTACTATGTGGACTTCGATAAGTGGATCCCCATCATGGACGATCCCTCCAAGTATTTCGCCACTCCCGCCATCAACCTGGTCTGGGCACTGAAGGAATCTGTTCGCCAGATCAAGGAAGAGGGCCTGAAAGCACGTTACGACCGTCATGTGAAGAATGCCCGCGCCATGCAGAAGGCACTGGAGGCCCTGGGCTTCCGCATTCTGGCCACGCCGGAGCATCGCGCCGTGACGCTTTCCAACCTCATCTATCCGGAAGGCCTCAATGACATGGACTTCCGCATGACCCTGCTGGACGAAGGCATCGTGGTCGCCGGCGGTCTGGCCGCCTATGCCGGCCGGATGTTCCGTCTGGGCCACATGGGCAACATTGACATCAACGACGAAGTCACCGTCCTTGGCGTCATCGAGCGTGCCCTGAACCGCTGCGGCGTGAAGGTGCCCTATGGCTCCGGCGTCGCCGTCTACACCGAGGAAATGAGCAAGTAAATCCGCATAACAAAAAAGGAACGGTATCTGATACCGTTCCTTTTTTCTTGCGCTTTCGCGCGTTATTTTCCCACATAATATCCCGTGGTGGTGACGGCGGCGGTGAGATTGCCATGCTCATCCGTCACGTCGATGCGATAGCAGGCGGTGGTGCGCCCGTCCTTGATGCACGTCGCCCGGGCGATGAGTCGTTCGCCCCGCGCCGCGCCCAGGAAGGAGATATCGGACCGGAGGGACACGCATCCCATCCGCTCCCAGTTGGCGGCCACCGCAAAGGCAAAGTCCGCCAGCATGAAGTATGTGCCGCCCATGACGGCCCCCATGGCGTTGCGATGGCCCGGCGTCAGCACCAGACTGCACACCGCGCTCTTTTCCCCGATCTCCTCGATCACCGCGCCGTTCTCCGTGGCAAAGCGGTCCCCCGCAAAAATCTCCCGGACTTCGTCAAGTGTTTTGCGTCTTTCCATGGTATGTCGCTTCCTTTTTATCACAAATCGGATTCTTCAAAATCCTTCATGTCTTGATCTTCTCAAGTGCGTGGATATTCCGGTTTCGGTAGGAAAGGTCCGTCCGCTCCTGAAATCCCATCTGTTCCCAGAAGGCATTGCCGGTTTCGTTCTCCCGGAATGCCACCAGCGCCACTTTATGGATGCCCTCCGCCTCCAGTGCCTCCATGGCATGGCGCAACAGCGCCTCGCCGATCCCTCTTCTGCGATAATCGGGGAGGACAGCGGTGTGATAAAGATAGCCCCGTCGGCCGTCATGACCCGCAAGGATCACGCCCACGATATCGCCCATACACTCCGCCACAAAGCAGGTAGTGGGATTCCGTCGGAGGTAGCGTTCGATTCCCTCGCGGCTGTCATCCAGGGTATTGAGTCCCATACCCGGCGTACGAAGCCAAAGCGCATATGCCCCGTCATAATCCGCGCCCGTCATGGGACGAATGCCGATCATATAGGGATTATCTTCCATCATTTTCTTCACTTCTTGATCACGCATACTGCCATTTTCACGAACATTTCATCCGTCAGGGGCAGCTTGGCCAATACTCTTGTCACTTTCCGCAGCGGCACCTCCGCGTAATATTCCGGTAAAATCTCAAGCTTTGCGAGGATCTTCTTAAAGCGCTTCAGGGTCATGTGATTGATATAGCCGAAGTACTCCTCGCCGCGCTCGTTTTTGGAGAGACGCAGCTCCAGCCGTTCCTTTTCGTCCGGCAGACCCCGCACCAGATCCCGGTATGCCTCCACCAGCATCCGTTCCGTGAAGAACATATGCACCCAGGGCATATTGATCACGTCGGAGAGATGCGCGCCGTAGGGATGATAGTAGGGCGGGAAATTGATAAAGATCCGCCCGCCGGGGGCCAGAAGGCGCAGACTCTCCTGCAGGACGCCCTCCGGGTCGCTGACATGCTCCATAAAGTCATTCATGATAATGGTGTCAAAGCTGCCGTCCGGGAAGGGGAGCGAGAGCGCCGACGCCGACACGAAGGTGAAACGGTCGGAAAAGCCCAGACTCTCCGCCAGGGCCTCCGCCTCGGCCTGATAGTGCTCCACGATCTCAACGCCCGTGACGTGCTTGGCCCCGCGGCTCACATAATAAAGGCTCTTGCCTGCGGCGCCGCAGCCCATGTCCAGCACCCGCTTGCCCTCGAATAAATCCGCGAGGCTGTATTTCTCCAGAAACAGGCGGATGGTATCCTCGCCCTTTTCATACTGCCACATGGCATAGGTTTTTTCGCTGTCGTTCTGTAAATTAAAGGGATGCACCACCTTGGGGAACACCCGATTGGTGGCGCGGATCAGTCCCGTTGCGATCTTGCCCATATTGCTTCCTCCATGCGTATTCGATATCTCAGTATAGCATATCCCGCCGCCGTTCTCAAGCACCAAGGGTGGAAACCGCCGCCTGCAGCACGGTATTTGCCACCTGTCCCGCCACGCGGGAACCGGAGCCGCCGTTTTCCACCAGCACGATAAAGGCCAGCGGTGCGTCCTCGTTCTCTAAAAATCCCGCGAACCAGGCATGGGGCTCCGCCCCTGCGCCCACCTCCGCCGTGCCGGACTTGGCACAGAGGGAGAGGCCGGGATAATTCGCCGCGCCGTAATTCGATTCCACCGCATAGGACATGAGGGTGGATAGCGCGTTTGCGGTTTTCTCGTCCATAAGCTTCTCGCTGCTCTTTTCCGTGATGGTTTTGGGCAGTCCCGCCACGCCACCGGCACTCATCACCCAGCGGGGCGTCACCGCCTCACCGCCGTTTGCCACGGCGCCCAGGAAGCGCAGGAAGGACAGCGGATTCACGAGATCCGTGCTCTGCCCGATGCCCGCCCAGGCCAGCTCGCTGCTGCCGTCGGGATGCACGTCACAGCGCCCGGATGCGGTCTCGATCACGTCCATGGAAAAGCCCTCTGTGAGGCCATAGGCCGCGGCGTATTCCGCCAATGTCTCGCCACCCAGCAGTAACGCGATCTGCCCAAAGGCGCAGTTACAGCTCTTTGCCAGGGCATTGCCCAGGGATATCTCGCCGTGCTCTCCCTGACAGGTGATGCGTTTCCCGTCCACGGTCATCTCGCCCTCACAGGAAAAGCGCATGTCAAATATGCCGGGGATCTGCTCGATGGCCGCCGCCGTGGTCACCAGTTTGAAGATGGAGCCCGGCGTGAAGGCGGCGGAGATGGCGCGGTTTAAGTACGCGCCCTCGTATCCCGTCTCGTCCGTCGAGAGATCCGGCGGGGCATCGGGATCAAAGGTCGGGGCGCTGACCATGCAGAGGATCTCCCCGGTTTTGTAGTCATAGACCACCACGGTGCCGCTTCTGCCGTCCAGGGCACGCAGCGCCGTGCGGTTCAGCTCGGCATCGAGTGACAGCCGCACCGTGCCGCCCCGGTCAGAGAGGGAACGCACGCCGCTAATAGGATCGTAACCGATCAGCTCCGCAGCATAGCGGGTGAGCACCGCGGTGCCGATATTGCCGCTCCGGTCGCCCAGGGCGTGGAGTGTTGCGCGGCGCAGTTCCGGATCGGCGTGGTAATACCGCGCGCCATCCTCCGCGTAAGTAAGTATCTCGCCATAGCGGTCGATGACCTGCCCGGACAGCACCAGTCCGTCCTGATATACATGGCGGTTTGCCTGAAAGGACGCCCATTCATTCCCGTGGAGGAAGAAGGAGACCACATAATAGAGAAGTCCCGCCACCATCCCGGCGACCAGCACCAGGGCCGTGATGGTTCTGGTTTTCACGCGATTCATTTGGCATGCGCTCCTTTCTTCCGGTCAAGCCGCACCACAAAGCTGGCGTTCTGGCGGGTGTCCGCCGCCTTTAAGAAGGCGAGAAGGCCCCAACACGCCACCATACTGCTGCCGCCGGTGGACACGAATGGAAACGTGACGCCGGTGAGGGGCAGGATATCCAGGGAGCCAAAGACGTTCAGCGCCATCTGGAACACCAGCATACCGGCCGTGGCACAGGCGGCAATGGCGTAATACGCAGATCTGGCCGCCACCGCGGACTTTCGCGTGAATACCGCCATGATGAGCACCGCCGCCACCGCCGTCAGCGCCAGAATGAGACCCAGCTCCTCGCACAAAATGCCGAACACCAGATCCGTGCTGGCCGCGCCGATGCGCTTCAGCCATCCTTCTCCCACGCCCACGCCGAAGAGTCCGCCGCTGGCGGCCGCCGCCATGGTGCGGGTCTGCTGGTATCCCAGTCCCGCGCTGTGTTCCCAGACGTGGCCCCACGCGGCAAAGCGACCCGCAATATAGGGCTTTGCCCGGATCACCAGAAATCCGCCGAACACCGCCGCCGCCGCGATAAAGGCCACAGAGGCCAGGTCTCCCGAGCGCAGGAAGGCAATCACCAAAAAGGTCACAAAGAAAATCAGTGCCGTGCCGTAGTCTCCCTGCAGCGCCAACACCATGACGCAGAGACCCGCCAGCACGATAAAGAGCACCATATTCCGCCGGGCAAACAGCCGCTCCAGCGTGGCGGAACCCGCGAAAATGAAACAGACCTTGGCAAGCTCCGAAAGCTGCAGGGACAATCCGCCGATATTGATCCAGTTTTTCGCGCCGAACTTGGTCTCGCCGAATACCAGCGTCACGGCCAGCAGCAGCACCGTGCCCACCGCCGCGGGCCAGCGCAGCCGCCGCACACGATCAAGATCCCGCAGGATCCAGCCCAGGATGATAAAGACCAAAAGGCCCAGCAGCATGGCAAAAAACTGCTTGGACAGGGCAGCAGGGGAGTAAGACGTGGTCACCATCAGGCCCAGCGTCGAGAGAAAGAAGGCCAGCGTGTCCAGTTCAAAGCCCCGCCGCTTCATGGCGCGGAACAGGAGATACCACGCCCACATCACGGCCATCAGTCCGAAAAATACCCCCGGAATGGCCCAGACAAAGCTCTCGCACCGGGCGATCACCAGCCCGACACAGGCAAAGATCTGAAATTCCGTCAGCCACAAGAGATTCAGCGCCGGATGCACCAGAAATCCCGGCACACGCCGCCCCCGGCGATGCTCCGCCTCTTCCTCCCGGTCAATGGGCATCAAAACCATCTGTACGCCGCCGATGGAGAGGAGATCCCCCTGCCGCACCGGCACGGTCCCTTCCACGGGCACCCGGTTCACCGTGGTGCCGGTTTTGGAGCGCAGATCCGTAACGGTCCATCCGCCCGCGCTGTCCCGCATCAGCACCGCATGACTGCGGGACACACTGGGGAAGTTCACCACAATATCGCTCCTGCGGGAGCGGCCGATGACGATCTCCCAATGCTCAATGGCCTGTCGCGTGCCGTCCGGCATGGAGAGATAGCCCCAGAGCTCCCGGTCGTGCCTGCCGCGGAGTAAGGACACGCCGCAGCCCACCACCACGAATAAGCCAAGGAGCAGCAGGGCATAGCGGATCAAGCCGGAGAGCAGGGAATATATCTCCGGATGGGCGGCAATCGCGGCGCTCAGCCGTTCGGCCGCCGCCTCCGCCGGTAAAAATATGGAGAAAAGCAAGCTTTCACCTCCCGATCTTTCTATTCATCAGACGATAAAATCGTCTCATATGTTCCGACCGCTTTATTATACCATATTCTCGGGAAAGAAGTTTTACGATTTGTTTAACTTTCTGCCATAATTTCCCTTCCCATGTAATTTTTTTCACAAAATTTGGCCGGGATTCTTGACAAACACCTATGTGGCATGTAAAATAATAAGTCGTGAAAAGCAATTCATTGTCCGAGCGGCTTTTCGCAGGACAATTCAGGAGGTATATCAAATGGCAGGTACGATTTCCCGCGGCATCAAGGCTCCCATCATTCGTCAGGGAGACGACATTGTAAAGATCACCGCCGACTCTGTGCTGGCAGCAGCAAAAGAGGACGGCTTCACCTTGCACGAGCGTGACGTCATCGCCGTCACCGAAGCCATCGTTGCCCGTGCAGACGGCAACTATGCCTCCACCGATGACATTGCGGCCGATATCCGCGCCAAATTCGGCGGCGAGACCGTGGGCGTTGTGTTCCCCATTCAGAGCCGCAACCGTTTCGCCATCTGCCTCCGCGGCATCGCCCGGGGCGCCAAGAAAGTCGTTCTCCAGATGAGCTATCCCGCCGACGAAGTGGGCAACCATCTCTTTGACGAGGATCTCCTCGACCAGACCGACATCAATCCCTATACCGACGTGCTGTCGCTTGAGCAGTACCGCGCCGCCTTTGGCTATGTGAAGCACCCCTTCACCGGTATGGACTATGTGGAATATTATCAGAACCTCATCAAGGAAGAGGGCGCCGAGGTGGAGATCATCTTCGCCAATCACGCCGAAGCCATCGTGGACTATACGAAGAACGTCCTCTGCTGTGACATCCACACTCGTGAGCGTTCCCGCCGCCGCGTCACCAAGGCCGGCGCCGAGAAGGTTTACACCCTCTGCGAGATCATGAACGAATCCGTGAACGGCAGCGGCTATAACGCCCAGTACGGCCTCCTTGGCTCCAACAAGGCCACCGAGAGCACCGTGAAGCTCTTCCCGAAGAACGCCCAGGAAGTGGCCGAAGGCATCCAGAAGGAAATCCTCGCCCGCACCGGCGTGACCGTGGAAGCCATGGTCTATGGCGACGGCGCATTCAAGGATCCTGTGGGCAAGATCTGGGAGCTGGCCGACCCGGTGGTTGGCGCCGGTTATACCAGCGGTCTCGTGGGCCTGCCCAACGAAGTGAAGCTGAAATTCCTGGCCGACAATGACTTCGCAGATCTCTCCGGTGACGAGCTGCGCGCCGCCATCGAGGAGCGCATCCGCGAGAAGGACGCAAACCTCATCGGCAAGATGACCTCTGAGGGCACCACCCCCCGCCGTCTCACGGACCTGATCGGCTCTCTCTGCGACCTGACCAGCGGCAGCGGCGACAAGGGCACCCCCATCGTCCTGGTCCAGAACTACTTCAATAACTACGCCACCAAGTAACTCGAGAATCACAAAACAGGCCGATCCCGCATCGGCCTGTTTTTTCATCATCAGGAGGATTTTTATGTGGAAGTTTGATCCCTACGCTTCCGCCCACGCGCTGCTCTCCGCCCTCCGGGCAGGGGAGACCACGGCGGAAGCCCTGACCCACGCCTATCTTGACCGCATCGCCCGGTATCAGGAGTGCTTAAACGCCGTGGCGGAGCTGAATCCCCATGCGATTCGGGACGCCCGCGCCCTGGACAATGACCCCGCCGCCCGGGATCTGCCCCTCTTCGGCCTGCCGATCCTCGTCAAGGATAATATCGACGTATCGGGCCTCCACACCACGGCGGGCAGCGTGACTCTTTCCGACCATCTGGCCGCAAAGGATGCGCCGGTGATCGCCCGCCTGCGGGCGGCCGGTGCCGTGATCCTGGGCAAGACCAAGATGACGGAGTTTGCCAATTTCCTCACAAAAGGCATGCCCGGCGGATTCTCCTCCGGCGGCGGACAGGTGCGCCATGCCTACGGCCCTGACTTGGATCCCCTGGGCTCCAGCTCCGGCAGCGGCGTCGCCGCCTCCGCGGGCCTCTGCGCCGCCGCCATCGGCACAGATACCTCCTTTTCCGTTGTGGCCTGCGCCACCACCCACGGCCTGGCGGGCCTGAAGCCGCCCTGTGGCACGCTGCCCGACGAGGGCATCGTGCCCATCGCCCACACCCTGGACAGCGCCGGCCCCATGACCCGCACCTTCTCCGACGCCCTGCTCCTCTATGCCGCCTTAAAAGGGGAGTCCCCGGTGAAGGTCGCGCCCGCCGATCCCGCAAAGCTCCACATCGCCGTGAATACCGCGAATCTCGCCCTGGTCTCCGAAGAGCAGCAGGGATATGATCACGAGATCTGCGCCGCTCTCCACGAAAAGGGCGCCCGCTTCACGAAAATTGACCAGCCCTTCACGCCCCATCTGGTGTCCGTCATGACCGGCGAATTCCGGGAGGATCTGGAGCGCTATCTCGCCGCGTCCACCGCCGCCCGTAGGACCATGCCGCAGATCATCGACTATTACCGCGCCCATCCCGAGGCACAGCCCTACGGCATCAGCCATCTGGAGGACGCTGTGCCATACGAACACGCCGTGGACAGCCCCGCTTACCGCGCCGCCATGGCCGAGCGCCCCGCTATCCGGGAACGCATCCTCACAGAAATCGCGCCCTATGACGCCGTCCTCATGACCGGCCCCACCAATATCATGCATTTCTGCGGCCTGCCGTCCCTGGCCATCCCCATGTGCATGGGCAAAGACGGCGCCCCCCGGGGCATGATCCTCTACGGCGCGGACGAGCAAAAGCTCCACGCCGCCGCCCTCACCATCGAATCCATCTGCCCCGGCGTCACCCCACCGATATTCTAAAGGAGGAACCCATGACCCTTCACGACATGCAAAAAGCCGTCTATCAGAATAAACTCGACCACCACTTTACTGTCACGGACGTGAATAAGGAATTCTGCCTGCTCTACGGCGAAGTGGCGGAGGCCTATGACTCCTGGCGGAAGAAGAAGGGAGACGTGGGCGAGGAACTGGCCGATGTGGCCATCTATCTCCTGGGTCTTGCGGAGATCGTCGGCGTTGACCTCGCCGCCGAGATCGAACGCAAAATGGAGATCAATGTCGGTCGGGAATATCGGCTAGTCGATGGGGTACTAATCAAGCAAAAAGAACAGAAATCAGATGTATCAACCAAGTAAACGCTGCGTTTACTTGGTTTTCTCTGCTGATAAACGACCAATCGGTTGCAAAATCGGCCTGCTCCTTGTATGATGGAAAGCACAGGAGGTGTGCAAATGGATGCCAGGAAATTAGGAGAATTTATCGCTGTCCGACGAAAGGAACTTGGCCTGACCCAGGCGCTTTTGGCAGAAAAGCTTCATGTTACCGATAAAGCCGTATCGCGCTGGGAACGCGGCGTGGGCCTCCCGGATGTACAGAATCTGGAAGGACTGGCAGAAGCCCTGGAAATCAGTTTAATCGAACTGCTGAAGGCAAAACGAATAGAGGAAGAACTGATCTCCGCGGCAGATGCAGAGCAAATGCTTTCCGAAACCATCCGTCTGTCCGGAAACGCATGGCGGATATCCCGCATTATAGGTGCACTGGTTCTGATGGGATTTGCAGCGATTGCACTGTTCTTACTGGTTCTGATGGTGACCACCTGGCCGACAGCCATTGGCTCCGTCGCCAGTATCGTGACCGGCCTCATTGCCTGGGCGATCCCGGTGGGCGTTCTGACCATCCAAAAACCGAAAAATCCCGCCCTGCCTGCCGTCTGCAGCTTCATCTTCGCTCTTTCTTCCATCACCATCCAGTTCTTCGACCTGGCCGAATCCGTCCGCCGGGGAGACTTCGCCGGCATCGAAGACACCATCTTCGTCCTCCGCATGGTCGTGCTGTTATTCGCGGTGATTACCGTAGGATTGAATCTTTTGATGATTGGGAAGAAGTCAAAACAGTAGGGGACAACGTCCGCATCGTCCCGCCAAAATCCAAATGGTGATATACATGAACCATCCGCTGGCAGCAAACAAAATAGGGACACCCCTCGGGGTGTCCCTTATATTTTCACTCAACGACCTTTTCCAAATGTTCCTGCATGGCGTATGTCTCGCGCACTTCGGTAAGCAGCGCTTCGTAATACCGTTCTGCCGCTGCGCGGCGGCTTTCTGCAATCTCTGTGCCGCGCTTTGTATAGAAACTGTCGTAAATACGCTTCAGCTTCCGGTGGTATTCCTGAAAGAAAGAAGGGGAGTCATCGCCGTCGCCATCGGATACGCTGCCACCCGGCAGCAGGGTATAGAGCGGTTCGCCCACCTCCGCCCGGTATTCCAGCGTCCGTGCAATGCCCATAGCGCCCACCACATCCAGTTTATCCGCGTCGAAAAGGATCTTCGCCTCCATGCTCCGGGGCGGGCGATCCTTGCGGAAACGATGGGTCAGCACCGCATCCCGCACCGCCGCGGCAAAGTCCCCGGTGTATCCCTGCTCCCGCAGGAAGCGGTACGCCATCTTGGCGCCCACCTCCGCATGGCAGAGGGCAGGATCCTTCGCCTGTGCCTCGCGCCCCACATCGTGGAGAAGGCACGCCGCGATCAGCACGTCGTGATCCACGCGCTTCTCCGTCCGGGCGATCTCCAGCGCATAGGCAAGCACCCGCCGGACATGCTCCGTATCATGGGCCCCGCCTTCGGCACAGGCGGTCATATAGTCATATAGCAGCCGAAACTCTTCTTTTTTCATAGATCTCATCCCTTTTTATACGCATTCACCAGCATCTTTGCCGTTTTCAACGGGTCATCTCCTGTCTGCAGGCGATAGGTGATATAGGGCTTCTCGCCGGCGTTCAAGAGCAGGCGGCCGTGCATTTCGCGGTTGGAACAAAGCTTCATAATGCGCTCCACATCCGGCTTTTGGAAGGTGAGACTCAAATGATCCTTCCGCTGCTGGATCTCCGTGATGCTGAGGGCGGCGGCCTCGGCGCGAAGCAGGGCAATATCGATCAGGTTCAGAACCGGCTTCGGCGGGTCGCCGCAGCGATCGATGAGCTCGTCGATCATGTCGCTGGCGTCCTCTTCGTCGTGGATCAGGGCAATACGGCGGTAAAGATCCATGCGCTCACCGGAATCGGAGAGATAGCCCTCCGGAATACCGGCGGACACGCGCAGATCCGCCGTGGTCTCGCATCGGGGCACCGCGGCCTCGCCGCGTTCCTCAAGGACCGCCTCCTCCAAAAGCTTCAGGTACATATCATATCCAACGCTCATCATATGGCCGGACTGCTCGCTGCCCAGGATGTTGCCTGCGCCGCGGATCTCCAGGTCGCGCAGGGCGATCTTAAAGCCCGCGCCAAAGCCCGCGAATTCCCGCATGGCGGAGAGGCGGCGGGTACTGACCTCAGAGAGCACGCGGCCTCTTCGGTAGGTGAGATAGGCATAGGCCCGGCGGGTGGAGCGGCCCACGCGGCCGCGGATCTGGTGCAGCTGCGCCAGACCCAGCTGGTCGGCGTCCTCCACAATGAGGGTGTTCACATTGGGGATGTCGATGCCGGACTCGATAATCGTGGTGCACACCAATACCTGGGTCTCGCCATCGGTCATGCGCTTCATGACGGCATTCAGTTCCGTCTCGCTCATCTGGCCGTGGCCGATATCGATCTGGATATCCGGCAGCATCCGGCGCAGCCGCCCGGCCGTGACATCGATGGTCTCCACCCGGTTGTGCATATAAAAGACCTGGCCGCCCCGGGCCACTTCCCGCCGGATGGCGTCCGCAATGACGGAGGCGTCGTATTCCAGCACATAGGTCTGCACCGGCTGGCGGTCCCGGGGCGCTTCCTCCAGGGTGCTCATATCCCGCACGCCGGAGAGCGCCATATTCAGCGTTCGGGGAATGGGCGTGGCCGTCATGGTCAGGGTGTCCACGCCTTTCGCCAGCTCCCGCAGGCGCTCCTTCTGAGATACGCCGAAGCGCTGTTCCTCGTCAATGATGAGAAGCCCCAGGTCGCGGAAACGCATATCTTTATTGAGAAGCTTGTGCGTGCCCACGATGATATCCACACGCCCGTCCGCGCAGCGGTTCATGATCTCTCTCGTCTGATTGGTGTTCTGGAAGCGGGAGAGCAGGGCGATCTTCACGGGATACTCCGCAAAGCGCCGCAGTACCGTCATGTAATGCTGTCTCGCCAGCACCGTGGTGGGCACCAAAAGTGCCGCCTGTTTGCCCGCCATGACGCACTTCATCACGGCGCGCAGCGCCACCTCGGTCTTGCCGAAGCCCACGTCGCCGCAGAGCAGACGATCCATGGGATAGCTCTTCTCCATGTCCCGCTTGATCTCCTCGGCACAGCGCAGCTGGTCATCGGTCTCCTGATACTCAAAGGCCTCCTCAAACTGTGCCTGCCAGGGATCGTCCTTCGGGAAGGCATAGCCCGGCAGACGGGTGCGCGCCGCATACAGGGCGATAAGGCGCTTTGCCATGTCCTTTGCCGCGCTCTTTGCCCGGGACTTCGCCTTGTGCCAGTCCGTGCCGGATAATTTATTCAGCTTCACCGGCGCATCCTCGCCGGCGGCGCCGATATATTTCGACACCATGTCAAGCTGGGTCGCCGGAATAAACAGCACATCCGTGCCGGAATACTGCAGCTTGATATAATCGCGCTCCACATGGTCGGTCTTGATCTTTTCAATGCCCACAAAGCGTCCGATGCCGTGGAGATCATGCACCACCAGATCACCGGGATGCAGATCCGCATAGCTCTGGATGCGGTTCCGGGCGGATTTGGGCTTTGCTTTCCGCTGGGTGCGGCGCTGGGCCAGGATCTGTCCCTCCGTTAAAACCGCAAATCGGATGCCGGGATACTCCATGCCGGAGGAAAGCGCGCCGCAGGCAATGATGACGCCGGGCCCCCGATCCGGCTGCATGGCGCTGTAGTCCAGTTCCGCGTGAATGTCCTCTTTCAGAAGATGCTCCTGCAGATTCCGGGCCCGCTGTTCGCCGGAGGCCAGCACATACACCGTATACTGCTCTCTGAGATAATGCCGGATATCGGAGAGCGCCGTCTCCATGCTGCCGCCATAGGAGGGCAGCTGCTTGGCGCTAAGGGTCAGAATCTCCCGGGGCTTCGGCTCCAGACCGGAGCCGATAAAAGTCTCAAAGAGCACCACCGGATGCCCCTCAATGCCCTTGACGTATTCTTCCCAGCTTGCCGCGAATTCCGTCTGCCGGGCAGAGAGCACACCCTCTTCCATCAGGGTCTTGAGATCCTCAGAAAGCTCGCCCCAATAATTTTTCACACGTTCCCGGATGCGTCCTGTCTCCATGGGCAGCACCAACACCTCGGGATCCAGATAGGAAAGGCCCGTGGCCATGGGGTAAATGAGCGGCAGATACCGGTCTGCCGCCGGGAAGATCCCCTCATTTTGCAGGCGCTCGAGATCCGCCGTGATGGTTTTCTCAAGCTCCCGGCCGTTTTTGCGGCGGAGACTCACACTGATGATCTCCCGCAGGGTTTTCAGAAGGCCCGGGATGCCGCCCTCTGCGGCGGCGGGCACGGTCTCCACGGCGGGGATGATCCGGGCGCTTGCTGCATCATCGGTGCGGCGCTGGGTGCCGGGGTCGAAGTACCCAATGGAGTCCACCTCGTCCCCAAAGAAGTCCACACGCACCGGCAGGTCCGCGGCAGGGGAGAACACGTCCAGGATCCCGCCGCGCACCGCGAACTGGCCGCAGCCCTCCACGCGGGAGGTACGCTCATACCCCGCGGCGATGAGCCGCGCACTCAGCTCGTCCAGGCGATACTCTTCTCCCACGTGCAGGTCAAAGCTGTGTGCCGCAAGGTACTCCGGCGGCATAGTACGCTCTATCAGGGCGTCAATGGACGCCACCACGATGCCGCAGCCCCGCTGCATCTCGTCAAAGGCCCGGAGTCTGGCGGTCTCCCATTCTCTCGACGCCGTTTCTACAGAATGGAATGTGAACTCTCTCGGCAGCAGCAGGATCGGCTCCTCGTCCGATAATGCCGTCAGATCCTGCAAAACCCGCCTTGCGTCGAACTCGTCCGGCGTGATGAGGAGGATCCGCCGCCCCGTGGCCCGGCGCAGGGAGGCCGCCATATGTGTCATATGAACGGCAGAAAGCCCGCCGAATGCAGTGCATTCGCCGAGCTTGATGCGTTTCACTAATTTTTCAAATTCGGAAAGTCGTTTTACAGCATCGCAAATCGCAAGTATAACGATCCCTCCCTAACTTTTATACTTAGTCTCTGCTCCATTTTACACCCTGGGGGGTGTCGATTAAGGTAATACCCTGTGCCTTCAGCTCGTCGCGGATGCGGTCGGCCTCGGCAAAGTTCTTGGCCTTCTTGGCAGCAGTACGGGCGGCGATCAGATCCACAATGAACTGATCCTCCGGCGCCACAATGGCGGCCTCGGCGGCCTTCTTGGCAGCCTCTTCATTCATCTTACGGGCAGCTGCGGTGAGATTCAGAGAAAGCACCTGATCAAACTCGTCCATGAGCGCCAGCTTCGTATGGCCGTTTAAGTCGGACTTCAGCACGTTATAAAGCACCGTGATGCCCAGGGAGCTATTCAGGTCGTTGCCCAGTGCATCGTGGAAGGCAGCGCGGAACTTCTCCATGCCGGCTTCGTCCAGTTCGCCCTCGTCCTTGACGCCGGCAATACGGGTGATAAGCTTACGGTAGGCCGCGGCGGCGTTATCCAGGTTCTCCCAGGAGAAAACGAGGGAGCGGCGATAATGGCTCTGCAGGCAGAAGAGACGATAGACCATGGGGTCATAGCCCTTTTCTTCCAGCAGGGAAACGGTCAAAAACTCGCCCTTTGATTTACTCATCTTGCCGTCATCGGTATTGAGATGCAGCACATGGAACCAGTAGTTGCACCACTTGTGGCCGAGATAGGCTTCGCTCTGGGCGATCTCGTTGGTGTGGTGGGGGAAGGCATTGTCGATACCGCCGCAGTGGATGTCGAGATCCTCGCCCAGATGCTTGATGCTGATGCCGGAGCACTCAATGTGCCAGCCCGGATAGCCGATGCCCCAGGGACTGTCCCACTTAAGCTCCTGATCCTCGAACTTACTCTTCGTGAACCACAGCACAAAGTCGGTCTTGTTGCGCTTATTGTCGTCGGCCTCGACACCGTCTCTTGCGCCCACCATCAGGTCGTCGGCGTCATGGCGGTTAAAGACATAATATTCCTTCAGCTTGGAGGTATCGAAATACACATTGCCGCCGGCAATATAGGCATAGTCCTTCTCAAGTAAGGTCTCCACCAGATGGATGAACTCCGGGATGCAGTTGGTGGCGGGCTCCACGATCTCGGGGGTCTTGATGTTGAGCTTGGCACAGTCGGCGAAGAAGGCGTCGGTATAATACTTTGCGATCTCCATGACGGTCTTGTGCTCCCGGCGAGCGCCTTTCAGCATCTTATCCTCGCCGGTGTCGGCATCAGAGGACAGATGGCCCACGTCCGTGATGTTCATGACACGGGTGACCTCATAGCCGGAATAGCGGAGGTATTTATCCAAAATATCCTCCATGATATAGGTACGCAGATTGCCGATGTGGGCAAAATGATAAACCGTGGGGCCGCAGGTGTACATCTTCACCTTGCCCGGGGTATTGGACTTGAACTCTTCGCGTAAATGCGTCAGGCTGTTATAAAGCAGCATGGAAAAACACCCTTTCGAAATAGTTTACTTGGTCACTTTCTTTATTTCACGGAGGCCTTGATCATATGACGGTTTGCGTAGAAATAATCCACACCGCTCCAGATCGTCACCAGAGTCACCGCCCACTGGGCAATGGTCTCGATGATGCCGGGCAGGGGGAGGAAAGGCAGCTCCGTAATATGCAGGAGCATGAGAATGATATAACTCATCTGTGCAGTGGTCTTCCACTTGCCGGATTTGGCGGCGGCCATGACGATGCCTTCGCCGGCGGCCACCACACGCAGGGACGTAATGGCCAGCTCCCGGGCAATGATGATCATGGCGGCCACAGCGGTCATGCGGCTCTGTGCCACAAAAATCAGCAGCGCCGAGATCACCAGAAGCTTGTCGGCCAGAGGATCCATGATCTTGCCGAAGGTGGTGATCTGGCCGGTCTTGCGGGCGATCTTACCGTCGATCAGGTCGGTCAGGGACGCCGCAATAAACACGATCAGCGCGAGAAACCGCAGCAGGGGAGAAGGGGACACCGCAAGCACCCAAAAAACCGGGATCAGCGCAATGCGGAGCAGTGTCAGAATATTCGGTACTGTCATCTCGTCACCTCCCGCTTATTCGGCGACCAGCTCGCCAATGAGGTCGCCATCCATATCCTCGGTGATCTTCACGGTGACGAACTCACCGGGCTGGGGCCGGACTTCCGGAGAGGTGAAGAACACCTTGCCGTCGATATCCGGGCTTTCTGCATAGGAACGGGAGTAGAAACAGCCCGCGGTGCGGTCATAGCCCTCCACGAGAACCTCCACTTTTTTGCCGATCATCTTGGCGTTATACTGGTCGATCACGCGGTTTTCGATCTCCACCAGTACGTCCTGACGACGGATCTTCACGTCCTCGTCCACCTGATCCGGCATCTCTGCGGCCAGCGTACCCTCTTCCTGGGAGTACTTGAAAACGCCTGCCCGCTGCAGCTTCGTCCGCTGGATAAAGGAGCAGAGCTCTGCAAAATCGTCGTCCGTCTCGCCGGGCAGACCCACGATCACGCTGGTGCGCAGCACCAGCTTCGGCATGGCCTTTCTGAGCTTCTTAATGAGTGCCTCCAGTTCCGCGCGGGTATAGCGGCGGTTCATGGAGCGCAGCAGCCGGTCGGACACATGCTGGATGGGGATATCCAGATATTTCAGGATCTTCGGCTCTCTTGCGATCACCTCGATCAGTTCATCGTCGATCTCATCGGGATAGAGATAATGAAGGCGCAGCCAGCGCAGATCCTCGATCTGACACAGCCGCTCCAGCAGCGGGGCAAGGGAGCGCTTGCCATAGAGATCCAGGCCATAGGCCGTCAGATCCTGCGCCACCACCACCAGTTCTTTTACGCCGTTTGCCACCAGATTCTCCGCCTCAGTGACGATGGCGTCCATCTCCCGGCTGCGGAAGCGGCCGCGGATGGAGGGGATGATGCAGTAGGCACAGTGGTTGTCACAGCCCTCGGCGATCTTTAAGTAGGCGGTATATTCCGGCGTGGTCTGCAGACGCGGCGCCTCACAGAGGGGCGCGTCAATGTCGCCCATGCGGACGATCTTCTGTAAATTCCCCGCCTCGGCGTCCAAAAGCAGCTTATCGCAGACCTCCACGATATCCTCATAGCTGCCGGTGCCGAGAATCGCGTCGATCTCCGGCATCTCGGTCAGAAGCTCCTCGCCATAGCGCTGGGACAGACAGCCCGTTACCACAAGGCCCACCAATGCGCCGGTATTCTTGAGTTCCGCCAGCTCCAGGATGTTCTCAATTGCCTCCTGCTTGGCGTCCTCGATAAAGGCACAGGTGTTCACCACGATCACATCCGCTTCTTCCGGATCC
Organism: Oscillospiraceae bacterium; assembly: GCA_015067705.1. Classification (GTDB taxonomy): domain Bacteria; phylum Bacillota; class Clostridia; order Oscillospirales; family QAMX01; genus Allobutyricicoccus. Next base: position 2,691 of record SVLW01000027.1, on the reverse strand, counting down.
TCGCAGTATTCATATCCCGCACCCAGAAGGGCGGCCAGCATCTGCTCTGCATTCACAAGATTCTTGGCACAGCCCAGGGAAACCATATGTAGTTTCTTATCCATGTCATTTCACCAATCTATTTGTATTTGAAAGCGTTTCCGCTTATTCCGGCAGCTCAAAGTCATCGGCACCGATATCCAGCTGGGGCGTGGGACGCATGGGCGTCAGCTTTGCCTGATCGGCGGGCTTTGCCGTCTGGGCCTTCTCGCGGATCTTCTGATCCAGCATCTCGGCCACCTCGGGATTCTCCCGCAGGTACTGGATGGCGCGGTCACGACCCTGACCCATGCGCTCGCCGCCGGCGAGACCGAACCAGGAACCGGATTTCTCCACCGCACCGATGGACACGCCCATGTCAATGAGCTCGCCAAAGTAGTTGATGCCAAGGCCATACATAATATCAAATTCCGCCGTCTTGAAGGGAGGCGCGATCTTATTCTTCACGATCTTGGCGCGGACATGGTTACCCACGTTCTCCGTGCCGTTTTTCACATACTCCGTGCGGCGGATATCGATACGCACACTGGAATAGAATTTCAGAGCGCGGCCGCCGGTGGTGGTCTCCGTGGGGCCATAGCCCATGCCGCCGATCTTCTCACGCAGCTGGTTGATAAAAATCACGCAGCAGTTGGTCTTTGCCACAATACCGGCCAGCTTTCGAAGTGCCTGGGACATGAGACGTGCCTGCAGACCCACAAAGCTGTCGCCCATCTCGCCCTCGATCTCCGCACGGGGCACCAGCGCCGCAACCGAGTCGATGACGATGACGTCAATGGCGCCGGAGCGCACCAGCGCCTCGGTGATCTCCAGTGCCTGCTCGCCGTTATCCGGCTGGGACACCAGAAGCTCGTCAATATTCACGCCCAGTGCCTCGGCATACACGGGATCCAGGGCGTGCTCCGCGTCGATGAAGGCCGCGTCGCCGCCGTCCCGCTGGGCAGCCGCCACCACATGCAGGGCCAGCGTGGTCTTACCGGAGGATTCCGGGCCATAGATCTCAATAATACGGCCTCTCGGCACACCGCCGATGCCCAGCGCCAGGTCCAAAGACAGGGAGCCGGTGGAAATGGCCTCCACATTCATATTCACATTGTCGCCAAGACGCATGATGGCGCCCTTGCCAAAGGTTTTTTCCAGATGGGCCAGCGTATTGTCCAGCGCCTTCTGGCGGTCATCGGTCTTGGGGATGCTCAGTTCTTTCGTACTCTTCTTCGTTGCCATATGCTGCACCTCTTCACACACGCGCGCTGACCGCACGTTCAAACTCATTGAGATCCATGTGCCGCTCTACCTCACGGTATCCGGCACGTTCCAAAATTTCCTGTACTTCAAAGGCCTGGTACGCGCCGCACTCGAAAATCACGGCCGCGCCCGGCTTTAATGCGTTCTTGTATCCCACGGAAATCGCCCGATAAAAGCTCAGTCCGTCGTGTCCGCCGTAAAGAGCGTCCTGGGGCTCAAAGCCCGTCACATCGATGGGCAGCGACAGCATTTCCTCCGCCGTGATGTAGGGGGGATTGCACACGATCAGGTCAAACTGCCCCAGGGCAGGGGAGGCGGGCTCCAATGCGTCCAGCTCCACCACCTCGCTGCGCCCCTCAAAGCCGCAGTTTGCGAGATTCTTTCTCGTCACCCGCAGCGCGCCGCGGGAATGATCCGCAAACACGCAGGTGGCCTCCGGAAGATGACTGAGCAGCGCGATGCCAATGGCGCCGGAGCCGCAGCAGAGATCCAAGATCCGGGGGGATTTCACGTTCTTCATCTGCGGAATCGCCCAGTCCACCAGAGTTTCTGTATCCTGACGGGGGATCAGCACGTCCTGATTGATTTCCAGCGTGATGCCGTAAAAGTCCCACTCGCCGATCAAATAGGCCAGCGGCTCGCCCCGCAGGCGGCGCTCCAGCATATCGTCCAGTGCTTCCTTCATCTCATGGGGCGCATCCAGTGCGCCCAAACGCACGATATCGTCCCGGTTCACCTGCATGCCGCAGGATGCGGAGGCATAGGCCACGATCTCTCTTGCCTCAAGACCCGGCATCATGAGATTCATGGGCTTCAACTGCTCCATGGTATAGTGTAAAGCGTCCTTATAAGTCACCAGGTATCCGCCCCCTTATTTTCCGGGATCACGCGCTTCAGCGCTTCGATCGCCACTTCCACCATGTCGTCCTCCGGCTCAAAGGTGGTCATCTTCTGCATAAAGAGGCCGGGCAGACGCAGGAAGCGGGTGAGGGCATTGTCACAGCGGCCCACCGCGCGATTGATCTCATAACTGATGGCCACCACCACCGGCAGCAGCACCAGACGCATCACCATACGAACGAAGGGATTCGACCAGCTCACCAGAGAGAACACCAGGATCGAGATGATCATCACCACAAAGAGGAAGCTGGTGCCGCAGCGGGGATGCTCCTTGGGGAACTTCTGCACGTTCTCAACGGTCAGCGGCAGTCCGTTTTCATAACAGTGGATGCTCTTGTGCTCCGCGCCGTGATAGGAGAAAGTACGGCGGATATCCTTCATCCGGGAAACAGAGAAGAGGAATCCAAAGAAGATGAGAAGCCGGAGGACACCCTCCAGAAGATTCCGCCAGATGCCGGAACCGATCACGGGATCAAGGAATCCCGCCAGAAGCGTGGGCAGCAGGAT
>SVLW01000071.1 GCA_015067705.1 Oscillospiraceae bacterium | reverse complement strand
CTTCTATATCGGCGGCAATGATTCCATGGATACCGCCAAGAAGGTCAGCGACCTGGCAAAAGCACAGGGCTATGACCTGGTCGTCACCGGTGTGCCGAAAACCATCGATAACGACATCGGTGACGAGGCCTTCACGCTCATCGACCACACCCCCGGCTATGGCAGCACCGCCCGTTATTGGGCGCATCTCATGCAGAATGCCGACGAGGAAAACCGCGCCATCTCTGGCAGCGAGTGCGTGGCGGTCTATCAGGCCATGGGCCGCACCACCGGCTTCATCACCGCCGCCGCCCGACTGGGCGACCCGGAGCGGAGAATGCCGCTTCTCATGTTCTTCTCCGAGTGCAACGAGACGCTTGAGAGCGTGGCGGAGCGGGTGAACCGACAGCTTCTGGAAACCGGCCGCTGCATCGTGGTGGTGAACGAAGGCCTGAACGTGGGCGATATCGGCGCCAAGAGGGACGGATTCGGCCATATCGAATACGGTGCCTCCGGCATCAGCGCCATGCAGGCCGTGGTGAACTATCTAAACAGCCATAAGCTCTCCGCCCGCGGCCAGGCCACCGGACAGCTGCCCGGCACCATCCAACGGGGCGTCTCTCAGAGTGCGTCTATTGTGGATATCGAGGAGGCCTATCAGCATGGCTGCCACGCGGTGGAGATCGCCATGACGAAGGGAACCGGCTATATGAGCACCATCCTCCGCGACTGGACGAAGCCGGTCTATACCCCCTACTACAGCAAGGTGGATCTGGGCCTCATCGCCAATTCCGAGCGGCATCTGCCGAAGAACTGGATCACGGCAGACGGCAATGACGTGACGGACGATTTCCTGTGCTATGCCCAGCCGCTGCTGGGCGAGGAGAATCCGCCCATTCCCATGGAGCGGGGCCTGCAGCGCTTTGCAAGACTGGATATCCGTCTCATCGAGAAAAAGTGTCCGGAATACCGGCCTGCGGGGTTTTAAGAAATGAACGAGCGCTTTGCACGTAACGCCATGCTCTTCGGTGAGGAGGCCGTGGAGCGGCTCTCCCGGGCCCATGTGGCCATTGTGGGTCTTGGCGGCGTGGGCAGTTATGCGGCGGAGGCCATCATCCGCGCCGGCGTGGGGGAAGTCACGCTGGTGGACTGTGACGTGGTATCCCTCACAAACTGTAATCGCCAGCTCTGTGCCCTGACTTCTACCGTGGGACAGCGCAAGACCGATGTGATGGCTGCCCGTGCAGCAGACATCAATCCAGATGCCATCCTCCATCCCCTGGAGCTGCGCTATACCCCGGAAAACAGAGAAACGCTGTTTGCACAGCGTTTCGATTACATCATTGATTGTATTGATACCGTGACCTCCAAGGCCGATCTCATCGCCACCGCCATTGAACGGGAGATCCCCATTCTTTCTGCTCTTGGCACCGGCAACAAGCTCCATCCGGAGCAGCTGCAGTTTACGGATATCTACAAGACCTCCGTGTGTCCCCTGGCCCGCGCCATGCGGCGGGAACTGAGGAAACGGGGCGTCCCGAAACACACGGTGCTTTTCAGCACGGAAGAGCCCTTCGGGCAGACCGATCAGGAAAACGGCCGGAATTACCCCGGCAGTATCTCCTGGGTGCCCGGCGCCGCTGGCCTGATGCTGGCAGGCCGTGTGGTCACGGAACTGATCAGCCTTCCGGTTTGAAATCGGTGCTGTTATAGCGATTGGCCGCGGACATGACGTCCCGGCGGATGATTTCCTCCGCCGCTTTGATGCTGCGGCAGATCGCATCCGCCACGGCAAGGCCGTCGTTTTTGTCAAAGGTGCCCAGCACCCAGTCCGGCATATCATAGTCCGGATGGGGCGGCATCCCGACGCCGATCTTGACCCGCGGGAAATTGTCGGAACCATGCTGGGCGATAATGCTTTTCAGGCCGTTATGGCCGCCGGCGCTGCCCTTGGCACGGATGCGGATACGTCCCGGATTCAGACTGATATCATCGTGGAGCACAATGAGCCGCTCCACCGGTACCTTGTACCAGGCAAGTGCCTCGCGGGTGGATTCGCCGCTGAGATTCATAAAGGTCTGGGGCTTTAAGAGCAGAACGCGCTGGCCGGCGATCTCCGCCTCTCCGCAGAGCGCCTTGAAGCGGGAGCGATTCACGCTGACGCCCAGCTCCTTTGCCAGAAGATCGATGGCTTCAAAGCCCACGTTGTGGCGGGTCTTTTCGTATTTCGATCCGGGATTGCCAAGTCCCGCGATCACCCACTGCACACCGCCCGATGACGCGGCGTGCTGTTTGAACAGTTTGATCATAGGTTCCCCCATATTTTTTCATTCGGGAATTATTTTACCATAGTATTTTGAAAAAAGAAAGACAGAGGGTATCTTTTATGAGAATGCGCAAGAAGAAAAATCTGGAGCCGCGTCTGGAACGCTGTGAGGACGTGACCATCTTAAATCCCCAGGAGATGCGGAGCCATTGGCGGGAGATCATGCCGGAGGCAGAGAAGATCAATCTGGAGATCGGCTGCGGCAAGGGCCGTTTCATCACTACGCTGGCTGCCCAGAATCCCCAGAATCTCTATGTGGCCATCGAGCGCGAAAAGGGCGCCATCGTTATGGCCATGGAAAAGGTCAAGACCCAGAATCTTGCAAACGTCCGCTTCATCGTGGGCGACGCCGCAGAGCTCCTTGACTATTTTGCAGACGACGAGATCGACGATCTCTATGTCAATTTCTGCGATCCCTGGACCAAGCGCCACCGCGAAAAGCGCCGTCTGACCCATCGTAACTTCCTGGCGCTTTACCGCCACATCATGCGTCCCACCGGTCACTTCTACTTCAAGACCGATAACGTGGAGCTCTTTGACTTCTCCGAGCTGGAGATCCCGGATTACGGCATGAAGATCCTCACCATCACCCGCGACCTCCACTCGACGGACATTCCCAACATTATGACGGAATACGAGGAGCGCTTCTCCTCCCAGGGCATGAAGATCAACTATATCGAGGCCATGTTCCCGCAGGAATAAGGACCGATCAAACCCGCCGCTGACACCTCGCTCAGCGGCGGGTTTTTCTGTCGGATACGGGCAGAAACCTTTTTTCCAATTGGGGGAAATTTCTTGAAGTTATAGCCATCCTGAAAAAACTCGTTGCCATTGAAGGTCTTTATGCTTATAATAGAATTAACAAATTATGGGTATTGGGAAAAGGAGAATTGTTATGAATATCCTGCGTGAATATACGCTGGGCGATATGCTGCTGACTTATCTTTTGGACGACGAACAGCATGTGGGCATGCGGCTGATCCCCGTTTCCACGAAAGACCGCGTACTGGAGAAAGACGTCAAGCTGGAACCGCTGGTACAGCTCCATGCCAGAGGCGACCAGATGCCCGCAGGCTATGGCAACGGCCATACTATGGCCACTACGCCCGCCAGCGAGGCCATGAAATTTGTCTCTCAGGAGCAGGACGGCGACACCATCATCACCACGGTCTCCGACGGCGCAGGCCGCGTGGCCCGGCATGATCTCACCTGGTGTGAGGGCAATCGCGCCGTGCGGGTGTCCGTTTCCTTTGAAAATCAGTCCGAACGGGACATTACCCTGGATCTTCTGGCCAGCCTGAACGTGGGTATGCTGACCCCCTTCACCCCCGGCGACGCCGTGAACGCCCTGCGCCTCCATCGCGCCCGCAGTAACTGGGCCGTGGAAGGTCTTTTGGAAACCATGACGATCGAGGAACTGAGCCTGGAAACTGCCTGGTCCACCCATGCCATGCGTGTTGAGAAGTTCGGCCAGCTGGGCTCCATGCCCGTGCGCGGCTATTTCCCCTTTGCCGCCGT
>SVLW01000026.1 GCA_015067705.1 Oscillospiraceae bacterium | reverse complement strand
CGGTGGTGCAGAGGCCGATGCTGCCGCAGTTGGAGGAGATATTCACCACCATGGCGGTGCCGGCACTCTTGTAAAGCAGGGGCTGCATGGCCTGCACGACGCGCAGGGGGCCCACGGCGCTGACGTTCATACAGCCTGCGATGTCGTCAAGATTCGTGTCCTCAAAGGTGCTGTGTGCCTTATAGGCCGGGGCGGTGACCACGGCATTGTTGATGATGGTGTCGAGGCAGTCCACGCGGGATGCAATGAACTCGGCGGCAGCTTTCACGCTCTCCGTGGTGCCGATGTCGATGATGATCACGTCAAGCTTGCCGGGATACTGCTCTGCCAGACGATCCAGTGCGGGGGTGGGCTTGCGGGCCGTTGCAAAGACATGGTCGCCCTGCTCCAGATAGCGGCGGACGAAATTGAAGCCCATGGCCGTCTCACGGCCGGCTCCGGTGACGAGTACGTTTGCCATAAATTCTTCCTCCTTAAATATTCTGTTTCTATATGGATGGGGTTACTTACCAGGGATATTCCGTGCCGTCGTACTGGACGAACACCGGCCCGTCAAAGTCGCACCGCTTCTCCTCAAAGAGCTTCCGCAGGATCTCCGCGCTGTCATAGGGATCAAAGGGCGCGGCGGCCTGGGCGGGACTGGTGCGCACCCAGCCGGGATGCACGCAGATGATGTTGAGCTTTTCGTTGCCGCGGAAGGCATTTTTCAGGGTCATGGTGCCCATATTGAGGGCGCACTTCGCCATGGCATAGTCGATCATATTGGTGCGATAGCACTTGCCGATGCTGCCGGCCTCGGAGGAAATGTTGGCGATCAGCGCCGTGCCCGCGCTCTGCTCAAGAAGCGGCAGCATGGCCTTGATGACGCGCAGCGGGCCCACCGCGCCCACATCCACCACACCGGCGATGTAGTCGAGATTGGCGTCGCGGAATTCCTTGCCGCAGTCCGGCGAGGTGGTGACGGCGTTATTGATCAAAAGATCCAGATGATCCACGACCTTTGCCGCTTCCTCTGCGGCGGCCTGGACGCTCTCGGTGGAGCTGATGTCCATGGTCAGGATGTGGAGATTTTCGGGATACTGCTCCCGCAGTTTCTCAAGCGCGGGGGAGGGTTTGCGCACCGTGGCGAAGACCGTGTCGCCCTGCTCCAGATAGCGGCGGACGAAGTTAAAACCAAGTGCCATTTCCCGACCGGTGCCTGTGATCATGACATTCTGTGCCATAGGATTCTTCCTTTCTTTTCTCTCTTTATTTGACGATCAGCTCCGGACAGCGTTTCCGGAGTTCTTCGATGAATTCGTCCTCCCGGACAGGGGACAGCACGATCTTGCCCCGGGTCGGATCCAGTCCCGGATTCAGCTCCAGCCGGTCAAAATCCAGCGCCATGAGGAAGCCGTGGCCCCGGGTCTTATAAACGCTTTTGATCTCCCGGTAGGGCAGCTCGTCCCGGATGGGGCCGCACTGCAGAATGAGGGCATTCTCCGCCAGGGTATAGCGCGTGCCGGTGAGCACCCAGACAAAGAGCGCCGCGATCGCAAGCTCCATCACCGGAAAGAGCACCCGCAGCACGCCGTCCAAGAAGAGCACGGACAGCACCGCCGCCGCGGAGAGCAGGATGAATAACAATGCAAAAATCGCCGTCATGCCGGGACAGCGGGAAGAGGGATACTGCATACGATTCTCCTTTCGGGGAGCGGATTTCCGCTCTCTTCCTTCATTTTATCACCCGCGCCCGGGAAATTCAACGCCTGATTCGGGAAAATGCCGGGAAAAAGCCAAAAGAGCACTTGAAAAAATGGGGAAAATGGAGTAAGATGAAATGAAATATAATGGGTGAAAAGGCGTACTGCCCGGCCGTTCCCGGTTCGGCGTACGCATCCATAGAAAAGGAGACAATCGAGTTATGAGTCAGGGCAACTTCTATATCACGACCCCGATCTATTATCCGTCGGCCCAGCTGCATATTGGCCACGCCTACTGCACCGTCGCCACCGATGCTTACGCCCGCTATAAGCGGATGCAGGGCTATAACGTCATGTTCTTGACCGGAACCGACGAGCACGGACAGAAGATCGAGGAAAAGGCCAAGGCTGCCGGCGTCACGCCCCAGCAGTTTGTGGATAACATCGTGGAAGGCAAAAACGGCATCCTCGACCTGTGGAAGCTGATGAACATTTCAAACACCCGCTTCATCCGCACCACCGACGATTATCACGTGGCCGCTATCCAGAAGATCTTCCGCAAGATGTACGAAAAAGGCGATATCTATAAGGGCTCCTATAAGGGCATGTACTGCACGCCCTGTGAGTCCTTCTGGACGGAGAGCCAGCTTGTGGACGGCAAGTGCCCGGACTGCGGCCGCGAGGTCCAGCCCGCCGAGGAGGAGGCCTATTTCTTCCGCCTCTCCAAGTATGCCGACCGCATCCGTGAGCTTCTCACCACCACCGATTTCCTGGAGCCCGCCTCCCGCGTCAACGAGATGGTGCGCAACTTCATCGATCCCGGCCTTGAGGATCTCTGCGTATCCCGCACCAGCTTCACCTGGGGCGTGCCGGTGGACTTCGATCCCGGCCATGTGGTCTATGTCTGGGTGGACGCCCTCTTTAACTACACCACGGCCCTGGGCTTCATGAACGAAAAGTACGACGATTTCGACGCCTTCTGGCCGGCCGACCTGCACTTCGTGGGCAAGGAGATCGTCCGCTTCCATTCCATCATCTGGCCCGCCATGCTCATGAGCATGGAGATGCCCCTGCCGAAAAAGGTCTTTGGCCACGGCTGGCTGAACTTCAACGGCGAAAAGATGTCCAAGTCCCGCGGAAACGTGGTGGATCCCTATCTCCTGGCCTCCCGCTACGGCGTGGATGCCCTGCGCTTCTTCCTCCTGCGTGACGTGGCCTTCGGCTCCGACGGCAACTTCACCAACGAGGCCCTCTTCTCCCGCATCAATTCCGACCTGGCAAACGATCTGGGCAATCTGGTGTCCCGTACTGTTGCCATGGTGCAGAAATATTTCGGCGGCACCCTGCCGACAGAGCGCGAGGCCGAGCCCATCGATGACGAGCTCATCTCCATGGCAAAGGCTCTCCGCGACGTTTACCAGCACAACATGGATCACTTCGCCCCCCAGAACGCCATTGCCGAAGTGTTCCGCGTGATCTCCCGCGCCAATAAGTATATCGACGAGACCGCTCCCTGGATCCTCGCCAAGGACGAGGCAAAGCGCGTGCGTCTTGCCACCGTGATGTATAATCTCTTAGAGTCCGTGCGCCTGGCCACCACCCTGCTCCAGCCCATGATCCCCGCAAGCTGTGAGAAGATCTTCTTCCAGATCGGCGCCAATGCGGAGATGGCCACCTGGGAAAAGGCCGTCGAATTCGGCGTGCTGCCCGCAGACGTCACCGTGCAGAAGGGCGAGACCCTCTTCCCGCGTATCGATATCGAGAAGGAACTCCAGGAACTGGACGCCATTGCCAAGGCAAATGCAGAGCCCGCTGCTCCTGCGGAACCCGAAAAGCCCGCCATCGAGCATCTGCCGGACATCACCTATGACGACTTCATGGCCGGTGAACTCCGCGTCTGCAAGGTGCTCACCTGCGAGCGGGTCAAGAAGGCCGACAAGCTCCTGCAGTTCACTCTCTTTGACGGCGAGCGCGAGCGCACCATCCTCTCCGGCATTGCCCAGTGGTATGCCCCGGAGGATCTCATCGGCAAGAAGGTCATCGTGGTCTGCAATCTGGCACCCCGCAAGATCCGCGGCGTGGTCAGCGAAGGTATGATCCTCTCCGCCGACATGGGCGATGCCGCAAAGGTCGTCTTTGTGGACGACGCCGTACCGGAGGGTTCCCGCGTCAGATGACACTCTTTGATTCCCATGCCCATTATGATGACCGGGCATTTGATACGGACCGCGCGGAACGCCTGGCCCGCCTGCCGGGTGAGGGCGTTTCCACCGTGGTAAATGTAGGCTGTGATCTGGAAAGCTCCCGAAAAGCCATCGAACTGGCGGAGCAGTATGATTACATCTATGCCGCCGTGGGCATCCATCCCGGCAACGCCGAGCAGTTCTCTCAGGAGGCGCTTGCGGAACTTCGGGAACTGGCCCGTCATCCCAAGGTGGTGGCCATCGGCGAGATCGGCCTGGATTACCACTACGACACCCCCGACCGGGAGATACAGCGCGCCGCCTTCCGGGCCCAGATGGAACTGGCAAGAGAGCTTTCTCTTCCCGTCTCCGTCCATGACCGGGACGCCCACGCCGAGAGCCTTGATATGGTGCGCGCCTTCCCCGGTGTCAGAGGCGTGTTCCACTGCTTCTCCGGTTCCGTCGAGACCATGCACGAGCTGGTGGACTGCGGCTGGTATGTGGGCTTTACCGGGGTCGTCACCTTCAAAAACGGCAGAAAGGCCGCGGCCGTGGCCGCCGCCGTGCCGGAGAACCGCATCCTTATCGAGACCGACTGTCCCTATCTGGCGCCGGAGCCCCATCGCGGCAGCCGCTGCGATTCCGCGCTTCTCCGGTTTACCGGCGCCCGCATTGCGGAGCTGCGCGGCCTGGACGCAGAGGCAATTTACACCATATCCGACCGGAATGCCCGCCGGTTCTACGGATTATCGGGGCAGTAATTCCAAAAAATCGGGAAGTTTCCCCGGTTTTCCGTGAAGTTTAACATCTCTGTAACAAAAACGCCCCGGCGTTTATGTTAAAATAGCAACACTCCGACAGGAGACTGCATAGCGCGGGGCGTCCCCGCCTATGATACGGGAGGTACAAACAATATGATTGAAGTCAGTGGCCTGACCAAATATTACGGCAACAAAAAAGCCGTAGAGGACCTGAATTTCACCATTAATAGTGGTGAAGTGGTTGGTTTCCTGGGCCCCAACGGCGCCGGTAAATCAACGACCATGAACATTCTCACCGGCTATCTGTCCGCCACGTCCGGCACCGCCAAGATCGACGGTATGGACATCCTGGACGATCCCATCGAGGCCAAGCGCCATATCGGCTATATGCCTGAAATTCCGCCGCTTTATCTCGATATGACGGTGGATGAATATCTGAACTTCGCCGCAGAGCTCAAGGGCGTGCGTACCGCAGTCAAGCGCAAGCACATCGCCGATATCTGCGAGCAGGTTTCCATCACCCATGTGAAGAACCGCGTCATCAAGAACCTGTCCAAGGGTTATAAACAGCGCGTGGGTCTTGCCATGGCCCTCATCGGTGATCCCGATACCCTGATCCTGGACGAGCCCACCGTGGGTCTCGACCCCATCCAGATCATCGAGATCCGCAACGTCATCAAGGAGCTGGGCCGCCGCCGCACGGTCGTCCTCTCCAGCCATATCCTCTCCGAGGTCCAGGCCATCTGCGAGCGCGTGCTGGTGATCAATAACGGCACCATCGTCGCAAACGACACCCCGGAAAACCTCAGCACCAACATCTCCGGCGAGCACAAGCTGAATGTCTGCGTGGCAGGCCCGGTGCAGAGCGCGCTGTCTGTCCTGCGCAGCGTGGACGGCATGGTGAATGTCGCCCTGCGTACCGATAACGAGGACGGCACCGCCAACTTCGTGGTGGAGTCCGATCCCAGTGTCGATATCCGCAAGCCCATGTTCTTCGCCCTTGCCAAGGCCGGCTATCCCATCCTGTCTCTCCAGCCCCTTGACATGAGCCTGGAGGACATCTTCCTCCGCCTGACCGTGGAAGAGACCGGAACCGCCCGTGGTTCCAGAAAGAAGGTGGCGAAATGATCGCTATTATGAAACGTGACCTGAGAAGTTTCTTCACTTCTCCCATTGGTTATGTGGTTCTGGCAGCCTTCCTGCTGTTCTGTAACTTCTTCTTCTATTCGACCAATATCCAGGGCGGCGCCAGCTCCCTGTCCTATGTGTTCAACAACATGCTGCTGATCCTCGTGTTCCTCATTCCGCTGGTCACCATGCGTCTCATGAGCGAAGAGATGAAGCAGCGCACCGACCAAATGCTCCTGACTGCGCCTGTCCGCGTGGTGGACATTGTGGTGGGTAAGTATCTGTCCGCCATGATGGTGTTCGTTATTGCCCTGGCCTGCACCTTCACCTGGCCCCTCATCGTCACCATGTTCGGCGACCCGGCCGTTTATGAGATCATCGGCAACTACGTTGCCATGACCCTCCTCATCTCCTGCCTGGTTTCCGTGGGTATTTTCATTTCTTCCCTCACTGAAAGCCAGATCATCGCCGCAATCCTCAGCTTTATCGTGATGATCGCCCTCTTTATGTTCAGCTCCATCGCCTCCGCCGTGGATAACGTGGTGGTTTCCGCTGTGCTGAACTGGCTCAGTGTGTTCAGCCGTTACTCCGGCTTCACCGCCGGTGTCTTCTCCCTGGCCGATGTGGTTTACTACATCAGCGTGACGGTGGTGTTCCTGTTCCTCACCACCCGCGTGATCGAGAAGAAGCGCTGGGCTTAAAAGGAAGGAGGATAAGTCGAAATGAACGAAAAGAAAAACGACATTCTGGCGACTGAGCAGCCGGCCGCCGAGGCTCTGCATAACGCAGACACCACCGGCGAGATCCGCGCCAGCCGCAGCAAGCTTCTGAAGAAGAAAACCCGGAAGCATAAAAAGGCCGCGAGCGCCGAGCACGCACCCGTGTTCACCCGCCGCCGCATGACCTATGGCTCCATCTCCATCGGTCTCACCATCGCATTCATCGCCGCGATCCTCGTGGCAAACCTGGGCGTCTCTTACCTCACCGACCGCTTCTATCTGAAGGCGGATATCACCCCCACCGGTGTTTATGAGATCAGTGACACCTCCAAGATCCTGCTTGAAAACCTGAACCAGGACGTCACTGTCAACATCCTCCTCTCCGAGGACGACGTGATCAACTCCACCTACTATAATGTGGCAAACGAGTTTTTGAAGCAGTACCGCACCCTGTCCGGCAATAAGATCTCCATCAATTATGTGGATATTTATAAGAACCCGGCCTTCCTCAATAACTATCAGAATACCGACGACGAGATCACCGCAGGCTCCTTCATCATCGAGTCCGATCTGCGGTATAAGGTCTTAAAGCTTGCCGATCTCTATGAGCTCAGCACCACCCTGAACCAGCAGACCTATGAGATGTCTCAGTTCGTCTCCGGCATCGATGCCGACCAGACCCTGGCCTCTGCTGTGCAGTATGTGGTGGCCAAGGATCTGCCCACCGTGGTGTTCGTGAACGGCCACGACGAGGAGTACGGCCCCCAGTTCCAGAAGCTCTTCACCAACTCCAACTACGGCTATGACGAGGTCAATCTCCTCTTTGACGAGATCCCCAACGACGCCGCAGTGGTGGTGATCGGTATGCCCTCCGCCGACTACACCGCATATGAGATCGAGAAGCTCGATAATTATATGAAGTCCGGCGGCAACATCATCCTCTTCACCGGCGTTTCCCCCGTGGAGACCCCGAACCTGAACGAATGGCTGGAGGAGTGGGGTATCGGCATGCGTAACCTGATGCTCTTGGATTCCGCCCGCGCCCTTTACAGCCCCGAGAATATCGTGGTGGATATCGTGGACGACACCGCCTGTGAGGATCTGGAGATCACCGATACCACCTATATCATGATGCCCCAGGCCCGTGCGCTCGAGCAGGTCTTTGAGTATTATGATAACCGCACCACCACTGTGCTGATGCAGTCCTCCGCAAGCTCCTACGGTAAGGAGTACTCCGCAGACACCTCTTTCACTACCTATGATTTTGAAGAGGGCGACACCGAGGGCCCGTTCCCCACGGCCATCCTCACCACCTACGGCTCCACCATGGAAGGCGTCTCCGTCTCCAGTAAGCTGCTGGTGCTCTCTTCCCTCTATATGACCTCCGACTCCGTCTTTGATATCGCTGCCCTGGCCAACAAGAATTTCTTCATGGAAGCCATCGACTTTATCAACCCCATGACGGAAGTGCTCACCATTGAATCCCGCGAATACTACAGCGAGAATCTGACCATTCTGTCCAGCCAGGCACAGGTGGTGTTCTGGATCCTCATTGTGATCATCCCGGTGGCCGTTCTGGCTCTGGGCGTGGTGGTCTGGTTCAGAAGGAGACATAAGTAATGGCGAAGGATCATCTGCATAACGATTCCCCCGAGCTCCGCGATCCTCAGGCAGCAAAGCCTGAGGACGCGGTACTCGATGAAGATTTGGGCGAAGAACTGTCCGAGGAAGAGCTTTCCGCCGCACCTGCCGTCTATGAAGAACCGGCAGAGGAAGAGGAAGCCGCCGAGGAAGGCCTTGCCCTCCATAAGTGGGATAAAAAGAAAAAGAAGAGCGGCCGGATTCCCCGCCGCCTCCGCCCCCTCATCGCCGCAGGCAGCATTCTGCTGGCCCTTTTGGTGGTATATGTGGGCGTGCGGATCCTCTTCCCGGAAGTGGAAGAAGTGGTGGAAGAAGACGAGGGCGGCGATTATGATTATCTGATCAACTATATGTCCTCCGACATTGCCGCCATGAAGTTCGAGTACGAGGACGGCTATGAGTACGAAGTGAAGCTCAGCCGCTCCATCGCCGAATCCGGTTATACCCAGACCAGCTATACCGTCACCGGCAAGACCGAGTTTGCCTATGACGCCACGGCATTCGGCTCTCTGATTTCCGCCGCCTGCTCCATCACGTCCGCCAATACGGCCGTGGAGGCGCCGGAGGATCTCAGCGTCTATGGCCTGGACACCCCCCGCGTCCGCGTCACCTACACGGATCTGGAGGGCGTGGAGACCGTGATCCTGGTGGGCGACGAGGCTCCTGTCGGCACCGGCTCCTATGCCATGCTGGAGGGCGGCGACCGCGTCTACGTCATGGGCTCCTATAACGCCCAGTACCTCCTTTATAAGGATATGTACTACCGCGATCGGGTCATCACCTCTTATACCACGCCTCTTGAGGAAGTGGACTCCCTGCGTCTTGTCACCCCCGACGGCGAATTCCATGTCCGCCGCCAGACCGAGGAAGAACTGGCCGAGGCCGGCCTCTTTGCCTGCACCTACCAGATCAAGGCACCTGTTGACACCGGCGCCAACGAGGTCTATTACGAGCGCTATCTTCTGAGCTATATCACCGCCGTCACCGCGCTTTCCGTGGTGGAGGATCGTCCTGAGGATCTTGCTCAGTACGGCCTGGCCGAGGGTCAGGAGCGGGCCATGATCGAGCTCATTAACGTGGATGGCTCCACCCGTACCATCTACCTGGGCGACACCGCCGAGGACGGCAGCGTCTATGCCCGCGTCCGCGGCATCACCTCCGTCTATCAGCTGGACGGCGCCATCCTGGGCATCCTGGATGCCACCTATCAGGATGTGATGGACGTGGCCCTCTGGACCTACATGATCGGCACCGTGGATAACGTAGAGATGAATCTCGACGGCGAGACCCATGTGATGGACTTCGAGCATATCGACGAGGAGACCATGCTCTCCACCCTGGACGGCGAAGAGATCTCCGACATCAACGCCCGTATGCTCTATACCCGCGTCCTGCAGATCTATAGCTATGACGTGATCAAGGACGACGCCGAACCCGGCGAGATCGTCTATTCCTTCACCATCAACTTCACGGACGGCACCAAGGCAACCCTCGAGTTTGCCCGCCTCACCGACCGTACCTTTGCAGTCATCCGCAACGGCGTAGAGCTGGGTCTCTACTCCCGCGTGACCGACTTCAAGGCCATCATGGATGGTATCGAGGACATCAAGATCGGCTATACCATCGGCCGCGTGTAAGTAAAAAAGAGAGTTCCGAGAGGAACTCTCTTTTTTTAGTTGACAGTTGATAGTTGACAGTTGACAGTGAAGGAGTCGGCCTGTGGCCGACGGATTATAATCCGCTGCGGATCCAGATTTGTCGGCGCAGCCGACACATTCACTGTCCACTTTCCACTGTCAACTCTCCACTCGAAAATTCCTGTTCGTTTTTTCCAAAAATATGATATAATATTCCATATCCCTCTGATCAAAGACGAAAGGATGTGCGCAAATGCCTTTTTTGAATGATGCGCTTCGGAAAGGGAAGGAGACCCGGTGGAATGCCACCTGGATCCACCCGGACTTCATCGAACGCACCGGCGTTCACTATTTCTGGTTCTACCGGGAGTTTGAACTGGAGGAGCTGCCCGCTGCCGCCGCCATGGATATCAGCGCGGACATGAAGTATGTGCTCTATATCAACGACCGCTTCCTTGGCCGCGGCCCGCTTTACGGCACGCCGGACTATTATTCCTTCGACAGCTACGACCTGGCCGATGTCCTTCGCCCCGGGAAGAATACCGTCTGGGTGCTGGTCATGCAGGACTGCCCCGGCGATTATATGCAGAAGGAGCGGCCTCTGGCCCTGCTTGCACAGGTAAAGCTCACCGCCAATGACGGCAGCCTCACCACCATCGGCACGGACGAAAGCTGGATCTGCTTCAAGGATAATGGCTGGAACGCCCACACGCCCCGTACCTTCTATGACCTCACGATCCTCGAAATGCTGGAGGTCTATGACGCCCGGCGCAGCCTCAATAAAGACAATTTCGACCCTGCACAGCACGAGTATATCCGTGCCAAGACCTATAGCCACGTCCGCGGTATCCGGGAGTTATTCGTGGAGGGCCCCATCAATCACCTTGGCATGATGTGGCGCTATCTCCAGCCCCGTGAGATTCCCTACATGGTCGAGCAGAATGTGGACGGTAAGCTCATTTCCTATGGTGAGGTGGAGCCCGGCAACGTGGATAAGCACGCCTTTGCCGTGGTGCCCCAGATGTTCCAGAATCTCGAAAACGTGGAGCCTGTGAAGTATACCACCATGGAGAATGTCGCCGCTGTCACCACGGAAGACGACCGCTTCGCCCTGCTTCAGGCCGCTACCCAGCCCGCCTATCCCTTCCGCAGCTGTTATCCCGCCTTTATTCTGGACTTCGGCCAGATCATGAACGGCTATATCCGCCTGGATCTGGATGCGCCCGCGGGCTGTATCATCGATATCGCCTACGCCCACGTGCTGGACGACGGCAAGATCTATTACCACACCGGCCACCAGTACCGCAACAAGCGCTATATCTGCAAGGCCGGCCGCCAGCAGTGGGAGAGCTTTGAATTCGTCAATGCCCGCTATCTGCAGGTGACGGTGCGTTTCCCCACTCCGCCGGTATTCCGCATTCAGGAGTTCCCGCCGGTGAAGTTCTATCATGTGGGTCTGCGCCGCACCGATTACCCGGTGGAGCACACCGCCCGCTTCCAGTCCGATAGTGAACTGCTCAACAAGCTGGTCATTGCCTCCGATAACACCGCCCTGACCTGCTTAAACGACAAGCTGGTGGATAATAACTACCGGGAGAAGAATAACTGGAGCGGCGACGTCAGCACCATTATGCTGCCGCTTCTCTATATGCACGGCAATCTCGACATCTTCCGCCGCTATTTCCGCACCTTCTGCTATGAGCAGAATCCCTGGGGCAACTTCAATATCATGGTGCCCAGCTCTGACGACTGGTCCTGGTTCGACCATTCCTTCAATCTGGCGATCCGCATGGAGGAGTATATCACCATCTCCGGCGATACGCCCTTTGCCAAGGAACTCTATCCCCACATCCGCCGCTATCTCACCTTCCTTGAGAAGTACGAAAACGAGGACGGCATCCTGGCATACGTGCCCTACTGCTATTGGTTCGACTGGGCCAACTTAAACCGCAAGGATATCAATTCCACCCTCAGTCTCCTCTATCTCCGGGTGCTCCTCGCCGCGGAAAAGATCGCGGTCTGGGCGAAGGCCGACGGGGACGATCTCGCCATCATCCGCGAGAAAATCGCGCAGCTGCGCCGTTCCTGCGTGGACTATTTCTGGAGCGAGGAAGAGGGCTGCATAATGGAGTACCGGGAAAACGGTGTTCTCAGCGCCACCATCTGCGAGCACAGCAACGCCATGGCCATCCTCACCGGCTGCCTCACCGATGCGCAGCAGGCACGCATGATTGAGCGCGTCTTCGGCCGCGGCATGGCGCTTGACGAGAATATGAGCGTCATCAAGGTGTCGCCCACCTTCCAGTATTATGCCATGCGCGCCCTGGCCGAGGCGGGCCGGGAGGATCTCCTGCTCCAGTTCTTTGAAAAGCGCAGCGGCATCTTCGTGAACACCCTTGGCCTTGACACCATCCCGGAGGTGTGGGATATCGACGTGCGCACCCACGACAGCTTTGCCCAGGCCACGCCGCCGGAATCCAACATGATCCTCAGTGAGATCGTTGGCCTGAAGCCCCTGGACGCCGGCTTTGCCGCCTTCCAGTGCGAGCCGCGCTTTGACCTGGTCTCCCGGGTGGATGCCGCCATGCCCACGAACGTTGGCGAGATCGCGGTGTCCTGGGTCTGTGAGGGCGATGCCTGCACCCTTACGCTGACAAGACCTGCGGGCGCAGAGCCGCACTTCGCCGCCCCCGCCGGATGGCAGATCGTCGATCGCCGTGACGACGGCAGCACCCTGACCCTTTCTCTGAAAAAGTAAAGAAAAAGATCCCCTGTCCCGCGGGACAGGGGATCGCTTTTTATGGACTTACTGCTGATCGGCGGGCATCTGGAATGCCGCCTCGGCATTCTTTCTCCACTTGCCGCGTCCGAAGAAGATCACGGTCACGATCGCGCCCACGATCCAGACAGCCAGCAGGGAGATGAAGAGGGACTCCGGACGGCCGTTTGCATATTCGGCGCTGCGGGTCAGATAAGCCAGACCGTATGCCAGCGGGATACGCAGGGCAACCGTGGTGAAGAGGGAGATCCACATGGGGGTCATGGTATCGCCCGCGCCGCGCATCACGCCGCTGTAGACCTGGGTGATGGCCACGGCGATATAACCCACCGCCAGGATCCGCATCATGCGGGTGCTCATGTCAATCAGCTCCGGCGTGTCGGTGAAGGCCATCATCAGGTACTTACCGAAGATCAGCACCAGAGAGACCAGCACCACAGAGGTGCCCACGGCGATGATCGCGCCCTGACGGGTGCCCTGATGCACACGGTCCAGACGGCGTGCGCCCACGTTCTGGCCGGTATAGGTGGTCATGGCCTGGCCGAAGGTGAAGTTCGGCATCATGGCAAAGCCGTCGATACGCATGATGATGACGTTGCAGGCGATGAAGAGCTCACCAAAGGAGTTCGTCAGGGACTGCACGATGACCATGGAGAGGGAGAAGATGGCCTGAGTCAGACCGGAGGGCAGACCCAGTTTCACAATACGGCTTACGCACTCGCCGTTGGGACGGATGTACTTGCGGCTCATGTCGAAGAGATCGCGCATCTTCAGAAGCTTGATGAAGCAGAAAATAGCGGAGATGAACTGTGCGATGACGGTGGCCAGTGCCACGCCGGCAACGCCCAGATCCAGACCGGCCACAAAGAGCAGGTCCAGCGCGATGTTCAGGATCGTTGCCACCAGCAGATATGCCAGAGCGGAGAAGGAGTCGCCCAGACCGCGGAGAATACCGGACAGCATATTATAAAGGATGGAACCGATGCCGCCGATGAAGAGAATGTTCAGATAATCCACACACCAGTCGAGAATGGAGGCCGGCGTGTCCATCAAGGTCAGCATGGGGCGCGCAATAATTGGGCCAACCACCATAATAAAGATGGACGAAAGCACAGTAAGTGTGATACAATTACCTATAGTAACCGAGAGGTGCTCCCGGTCCTTTGCACCGAAGTACTGAGAGACCAGAATACCGGCGCCGGTGGCGATGCCGATGAAGAAGACAAGCAGCAGGTTCATGATGGGGCCTGCGCTGCCCACCGCCGCCAGGGCGTTGTCGCCTACATATTTGCCCACCACGATGGAGTCCACGGTGTTATAAAGCTGCTGTGCAATGTTGCCCAGAAGCATGGGCACGGAGAATTCCACGATGCGCTTCCAGGGTGTGCCCTGGGACATATCGCGGGGTGAGAAAAACTCTCTTAACGTCATTTTGGCCATTTTCTTCCGCCTTTCTGCGCGATTTTCTCTAACAAAACATCTGGTTTATGGTATCATGTTTCGATTTTTCTGTCAACGGTCATGTTGCACAGAGTATCGCCGCCCAAAGCCCGCCGGAAAAGACAGGTTGTGCGGGATCGTTAACTGCGAAAAGAATGAGAGAATATCTGGATTATTTGGATACAGAGCTGGGTTGGCTGCGGCTTCGGACGGATGATAAATCCGTGCTGGAGATCGCCCGCGCCGCGCCCCCGCCGGACTTCCGCGCCGTCCCCGGCGGCCTGCTGCCGCGGCTGAAGGCGGAGCTCCTGGAATACTTCGCGGGCACGCGCACCTGCTTCACGCTGCCCCGCGCCCATCCGGGCACCGATTTTCAGGAAGCGGTCTGGGAGGCCCTTGCCGCCATTCCCTATGGCGAGACGCGCTCCTATCAGGCGCTGGCCGCCATGATCGGCCGTCCCGCCGCCGCCCGGGCCGTGGGAAATGCCGTGGGGAAGAATCCCTTCCTCATCCTGGTACCCTGCCATCGCATCATCCGCGCAGACGGCGCTCTCGGCGGCTTTTCCGCCGGGCTTGACGCCAAACGGATACTTCATCGGATCGAAGAGATCCGTACGAAATAAACCCGGCAAAGGCCGGAAGAAGCAAGGAGGGCTTTCTGATGAATATCGCCCCAGAAAAAGGTCTCAAGGATTATCAGTCGAAAATGCTCATCGGCGCCCGCGCCGACGCGGAAGTGTGTGCGCCATATCCGGGCAGAGTGAATGACATTCTCCTGCGGGATTTCAACGTGGTCACTCTGACCGCGTATTTCAAGCGCACCTGGCCCGGCCCCTTTTCCTATGATTTCCGGGTATTCAATCAGTGGGTCAACTGGGCAAAGGCCCATGATCTGCCCATTGTGATGCATATGCTGGCCGGGCACAAGCTCTATTACCCCGAATGGGCCAGAAATGCCGCCTGGGAGGGTCCGGATCAGGCGTTCCTCGCCTACCAGTACATCCGCCAGCTCATGACGGAAAACGACAACGGCAAAAAGATCGACGTCTTTAACGTGGTCAACGAATTCCTGGATCCCGTCACCGGCGCTTATCGCCCGGAATCCTCGGAGATCGGCAATTTCCTGCTGCCCATGGGATGGGAAAAGGACGAATCCGGCCTCTCCGGCGAGGCCCGGGTGAATGCGCTCCATCCCCGTGCCCTCACCTTCCTCTTTGAAACCGCCGCCCGCTTCACGGACGCCAAGCTGGAGCTGCGGGAGGACTGCTGCGACTTCGAGCCCGACGGCAGAAAGGTGCAGGCCATGCGCCAGCAGATCCTGCATCTGCGGAATAAAGGCTGCCGGGTGGATGCGGTGGGCCTGCAGTGCCATCTCTTCTGGGAGGATCGCGTGGACTATTCCCGCCTGGATCTCTTCCAGCGCAATGTAGAGCAGTTCCACGAGATGGGCCTTGAGGTATATGTGACAGAACTGGACATCCCCCTGCTGTCCGATGGAGAGGCCGCACAGGCCAGACGCTGGGCAGACTTCGTGCGCGCCTGCAGAGCCTGCGGCGTGGAACAGCTCCACGTCTGGGGCCTTGCCGACGGCGTGGACAAAAACTGGCGGGACGGCACCCATCCGCTGCTCTTTGACGAGCAGTATCGGGAAAAAGCGGCCTATTATGCTGTGGCAGAGGCCCTGTCCGAATGATCCCCGGCGCAAATCCTGTCATCCTGCGGCAATGACCGCATAGATAGAAATAAAGGAGGAACTATCATGAACGAAGCCATCAAAAAAGGACTTAAGGATTATCAGTCCAAAATGCTCATCGGTGCCCGCGCCGACGGCGCCTATCTGCCGCCGGAGGACGGCGTCAATGAAAAGATCCTGATGCGTGATTTCCACACCATCACCGCCACGGCCTATCCCGGCCGCGTCTGGAAGGGCCCCTTCTCCTATGATTTCTCCACCTTCAATGCCTGGGTCAACTGGGCGGTGGCCCGCGATCTGCCGGTGATGATGCATCTGCTCTCCGGCCCGTCCAACTACTATCCCGCATGGATGAAGGCCGCAAAGTGGGAAGGCCCGGATCTGCAGTTCATCTATTACGAATATCTCCGCCATCTCATGACCGAGAACGAGAACGGCAAAAAGGTCAGCGTCTGGAATGTCACCAATGAGCTTCTCAATGAGCATGACGGCCATTACCGCACCGGCGACGACAGCTTCATCACCTACATGGGCTGGGAAAAGGATGAGTCCGGCCTCACCGGCGAGGACAAGGTGAATGAGTATCATCCCAAGGCCCTGTCCTTCATGTACGAGACCGCCGCCAAGTTCACCGACGGCAAACTGGAGATCCGCGAATTCAACTTCGAGTTCGTGCCGGATGCCTCCAAGACCCGCGGCATGATCCAGCAGATCCGCCATCTGCAGAACAAGGGCGTGAAGATCGACGCCGTTGGTTTCCAGACCCATATCCTCTGGGAGCCCACCATCGACTATTCCCGCTATGATGAGTTCCAGCGCAACGTCGAACAGTTCCACAAACTGGGCCTCGAGGTGTATGTCACCGAGCTTGATAACCCCAACGACGGCGGCGAGGAAGTCCAGTGCAAGCGCTGGGAGGACTTCTATCGTGCCTGCCTGGCAAGCGGCGTGGAGCAGGTGCACCTCTGGGGCATCGCCGACGGCGTGGACTTCGCCTGGCGCAACGGCACTTTGCCGCTCCTCTTCGACGAGAACTTCAACGAGAAGAAGGCCTATTTCTCCGTGGCAAAGGCCCTGGGCGCCGAAGACTGATCTTTCCCGCATATACAAAAAAGCCGGAATGCAGATTCTGCATTCCGGCTAAACTATTTTATCTCACTTTTCCCGCTTCTCCCGGCTCTTCGGGTCGTGGGAGGAGGGCATCAGGTATTCGCCTGCATCATAGAGCAGGGACATGGCATAGCGGCTGTGCTCCGGGTATTTCTGCCGCAGCAGGTCATAGGACATGGCCTGGCCGCCGGTTCTGGCGGACGCCATAGCCCCGGACTGCAGCTTCAGTTCCAGCTCAGAGCGCTTCATCTCAATGTCCGTCAGCTCCGCAAAGGAGGAATTGGGCACGGAGAACATCTCGTCCTTGGTGCCCGGATAGGACAGATAGAGATAGCGGAATACCTTATAAACCGCCAGGGTCAGATATTTCTCCACACAGTCGGTGAAGATCGTGTTGTGAATGCTGTGCAGCAGGTCATAGACCAGACTGATGGAGTTTGCCAGAGTCCGCACCTTGGAGTGGGATTCTTCCTCCCCATGGTTCTCCGCAATGTTCTGCAGCACGTCCTCGCTGCGCTCCCGGGACATGGTGAGGCCCAAAAGATAATCGGTGGTGACATCATAATACCGCGCCGCGCGGATCAGGAAGTCATAACTGGGTTCTCTGGCACCGTTTTCATAGTGAGAAAGCAATGCCTGAGAGACCTGCAGCGCCTCCGCAGCGCTGCGCTGGCTGATGCCGCGCTCCTTGCGCAGCAGGGATAAGGTTCGCGGGAATGCTTCTGCCATAGCCGTCACTCTGCCTTTCCAAACCCCATGGGTTTTCCTGTATCCAGTATATAACCATTTGACAGATTTTGCAAGATATTACAGCGTGTTTTGCGGATTCTTTCCGAATGAGACACCGCAAAATCCGCCGAAAAAGGGGAGGGAAAGCGGAAAAGGCCGTTGACGGACGAGATGGAATGTGGGATAATAAATTTGGATATTTATCAGGACCGCGCCGCCCGAAAATCCATCCGGCGGCAGGTCTTTTTGGAGGCATAGAAAATTGATCGAATTTGTTACTGATGCAAACCGCGGGGCCTATGAGGCCTTTGTCATGTCCCATCCCTATGGCCACTTCATGCAGTCCTGCCTGTGGGGCAAAGTGAAGGATAACTGGATCTGGGAGGGCATTCTGGTAAAATCCCCGGAGGGGGAGATCCGCGGCGCCATGAGCGTGCTGATCCGCCGTCTGCCGGTGGTGCCCTGGACCATCATGTATGCCGGCCGCGCTCCCGTGTGCGATCCCCACGACCGGGAGACGCTCCGCGAGCTGGTGGAGGGCGCAAAGAAACTGGCAAAGCGCTATCGCAGCTATGAGCTGAAGATGGATCCCGACGTGCTCTCTTCTGATACCGAATTTGCCGACCTGATGCGGGAGTTGGGTTTCCGGGTCAGCGAGGACAGCAAAAACTTTGAGGGCGTCCAGCCCCGTTATGTATTCCGCATCGATATGCAGGGCCGGGACGAGGAGGCGCTTATGGCGTCCTTCGGCCAGAAAACCCGCTATAACATCCGCCTGGCCGTGCGTAAGGGCGTGACCGTCCGGATCTGCGGCAAGGAAATGGTGCCGGACTTCGCCCGCATCATGCAGGAGACCGGCATCCGCGACGGCTTTATCACCCGCGATGCCTCCTACTTCGCCAAAATGCTGGATGCCCTGGGCGAGCATGCCCGGCTCTACATGGCGTTTTATGAGGACAAGCCCGTTGCCGGCACCCTGGCCATCTGGTATGGCGATAAGGTGTGGTATCTCTACGGCGCGTCCTCCAACGAATCCCGCAACGTGATGCCCAACTATCTCCTCCAGTGGGAGATGATCCGCTGGGCCATCGAGCAGGGCAGCCGCATCTATGACTTCCGCGGCGTGTCCGGCGATATTTCCGAGGATAACCCCCTCTACGGTCTCTACCGCTTCAAAAAGGGCTTTAACGGCGACTTCTGCGAGTTCGTGGGCGAGCTGAACCTGGTCCTGAACCGCCCGGTCTATTTCCTCCTGGAAAACGGCCAGCACGTCTATCGCAAGCTGCGGAAACTCCGCTATATCCGCCGCAATCAGGCCGCGGCCGCGGAAAAAGCGCCTGAGAAAGAAACAAAAGAAGAAGCATAAGAAAAAAGGAGGCGTCCCAGGCATGAAAGCGTACATTGTGGAAAAGGACAGACTGCGCCATAATATCGACGTGGTGAAGAAAAAGGCCGACGGCAAGGCCATCTATGCGGTCTTGAAGGGCAATGGCTATGGCCTGGGGATGCTGCCCTTTGCCCATGAGCTCCGGGACAACGGCATCAGCCGCTTTGCCGTCACAGAGCCCGCCGACGCCCTGAAACTGCGTCTGGCCGGCTTTATCGATGAAGAAATTCTCGTCATGCGCTCCACCGCCGATGAGCGGGATATCGCCGACATTCTGGAGGCCAAGGCCGTGGCCACCATCGGCTCCTACGAGGCCGCCGTGGTGCTGGGCGGCATGGCGGAAAAGCGCGGCGAAGTGGTGGAGGCCCACATCAAGGTGGACACCGGCATGGGCCGCTACGGCTTCCGGAAAAACGAGGTGGAGAAGATCCTCTCCATCTTCCGCTTCCTGCCGAAAATCGCCGTCACCGGCATGTACTCCCACAGCAATCTGGCCTTCTCCAAAAAGAGCACCGCGGATGAACAGCTTGCCGAGCTGCTCTCCGTTGCCGACGCCGTCCGTGCCGCGGGCTTTGACCCCGGCTGCGTCCATTTTGCCAATTCCGCCTTCCTCTTCGGCCATGATTTTTCAAAGACCAACGCCGTGCGGATCGGCTCCGCCTTTGTGGGCCGTGTGGCCGGCCGCGGCGCCGCCGCGCTGCAGCCCGTAGGCCATGCCATGGCCACCGTCACGGAGGTGCGCTGGCTGGAGCCCGGCTGTACCGTTGGCTATGGCGCCGCCTGGCGCGCCAAGAATCCCACCCGGGTGGCCATCGTCCAGTTCGGCTACAGCGACGGCTTCAAGCTCTCCCGCGACCGGGATATCTTCCGCTTCCGGGACAAGCTGCGCTATCTCTTCTCCGACTGCAAGCTCCTCCTGTCCCGCCGCCGCATCACCGTCACGGTAAACGGCAAGCGCGCCCAGGTGCTGGGCCACATCGGCATGGTGCACTGCGTTCTGAACGTCACGAAATTGCCCTGCGAAGTAGGGGATGAGGTGATCTTTGACGTGAATCCCATCTACGCCAGCCCGCTTTTGGAGCGGATCTACGAATAATTTCCTCCCTTTTGCCCTTTCGCACAGAACTTCCGTAATTATCACCAAAAAATGATTGAAATTCCCCTAAGAATATGGTATAGTAGGAATGTAAAATCTCGTTCCAGGAGGATGACACTATGAAAATGATTCTTGCCATCATCAATCAGGACGATGCAAACGTGGTCGTCAATGCATTGATGCATGAAGGTTACCATGTGACCAAGCTTTCCACCACCGGCGGCTTCCTCCGTGCGGGCAATATGACCATCCTGATCGGCGTGGACGATGAAAAGGTGGAAGATGTGTTCCGCATCATTCAGAAGCATTCTCACAGCCGCAAGCAGGTGGTTCCCACCACCACCGACATCGGCGCCAACTATCTGCCCTCCATGCCGGTTGAAGTGACCGTTGGCGGCGCCACCCTCTTCGTACTGAATATCGAGCGTTTTGACAGAGTTTAACCGAATGGCCCAGTTCCTGCCGAAAGGCGGGAACTGGCCTCATGCTGTATTGCTGGAAAGTGACGGCGCGGAGGCGCTGTCCTTTGCCCGCGAGGCTGCCGCCCGCCTGCTCTGCCCGGAGGGACGGGAGAATTGCCGCTGCGGCGTCTGCCGCCGGGTGCGGGAGGGCATTCATCCGGACGTGACGGTCATCGACCGGGGCGGGAAGGATATCGTCGTGGACGATATCCGCGCCATGCGCCAGGATGCCTATGTGGCGCCGCTCGAGGGCAATCGAAAGGTCTATCTCATCCTGCACGCGCAGGACTTAAACGGTGCCGCCCAGAATGCGGCCCTGAAACTGCTGGAAGAACCGCCCGCAGGCGTTTTCTTTGTGCTGCTCGCTGATTCCGCCATGCATCTCCTCGAGACCATTCGTTCACGCTGTGTGATCTTTGGCGCCGGAGAGGACGCGGAGGAGGGTGCGGCCGACGAAGAAAGTGCACAGCTGGCGGCGTCTTTTGCTGCCGCGATATCGTCGGGAAGCGAGCTTGCGCTCCTGGAATTCTGCCTCCAGCATGAAAAACTGAAACGCGCAGAGCTGGCCGCCTTTTTTGACGCGGCTATCGAACTGTTGCGCCGCGCCCTTCGCGCCGCCGTCGCCCACGAGCCCCCGGAAAGCGATGCCGTGCGCGCCCTGGCAGAACTGCCTGCCGCAGCGCTTCTGCGGCTCATTGATATGCTCACCCGCCGCCGCCGGATGAATGAAGGCAACGTGGGTGCGGCACACTTACTGTGTTCCATCCCTGCGGAGTTTTTCGCGGGTTGATCATATAAAAAAGTTGAGGACAAGAAATTGATTGAAATCATTGGCGTCCGGTTCAAGCGAACCGGCAAAATTTATTATTTCGACCCTGCGGGACTGCAGTTTCGGAAGGGCGACCGCGTGGTGGTGGAGACCTCCCGGGGCATCGAGCTCTGTGAGGTATGGCTGGATAACCGCCAGGTGGAGGAAGAAGAACTGGTCCAGCCCCTGCGTAAGGTGATCCGTGCCGCCACGGAAGAGGATCTGGCCGCGGTGTCCCGCAATGAAGAGCGGGCCAAGGAGGCCTTCGCCGTGTGCGAGAAGAAGATCGCCGCCCACAATCTGGAGATGAAGCTCATCGAGGCGGAATACGCCTTTGACGGCAGCAAGCTGCTCTTTTACTTCACCGCCGACGGCCGCGTGGACTTCCGCGACCTGGTGAAGGATCTGGCCTCCGTGTTCCGCATCCGCATCGAGCTGCGCCAGATCGGCGTCCGCGACGAGGCCAAGATGTACGGCGGTCTGGGCGTCTGCGGCCGGCCGCTGTGCTGTGCGTCCTTCCTGGACGATTTCCATCCCGTGTCCATCAAGATGGCCAAGGAACAGGGCCTGTCCTTAAATCCTACTAAGATCTCCGGTAACTGCTCCCGCCTGATGTGCTGTCTGAAGTACGAGCAGGAAGCCTATGAGGATCTCCTGCGCCGCTGCCCCAAGGTGGACACCGTGGTGCAGACCCCGGCAGGCATCGGCACCATCATGGAAGTGAACCTCTTAAAACAGCAGTGCAAGGTGCGCTATGATAAGCCCGGTGAGCTGCCCAAGGTCTTTTCCGTCAGTGAGCTGCGCCCGGTCAAGTCCGCCGGTTCCCGCCAGAATCATCCCCCCCGCGAAGGCGACCGCCATCACGAAGAGTAAGAATTCCAAAGCGCCCGGAGGACGGTCCTCCGGGCGCTTTTTCCGTCCCCTCCTCCGGGAATCTGGCCGAAAACCGCGAAAAAGTTCTCCGGAATGCACAAAAATCCGGGGGACGGCGAAATACAGTTGAATTCGCGCCCGGATTGTGATAAACTTATGCTGTCAAATCATGTGGCTTTTTTCGCTCCCCGATGGATACCGGCTCCATCATTTGGGTACGATTCCCGGGGAGACGTGCATAGACAACACCATCCACTTCCCATGGGAGGCATTTTATGCAGAAAAACTTTCGGATGACCCCGGGCGCGCGGCTGTGCCTGGTGGGCATCGGCGGCATCTCCATGAGCTCTCTGGCCTTTGCGCTGCAGGCGCGGGGCTGTGAGGTCTGGGGCAGCGACCGCAGCGAAAACGATATGACCCTCCGCCTCGAATCTGCCGGCATCCGCGTGGTGCACGAGCATCGGGGCGATACCGTGGAGACGGCCGACGCCGTGGTGCGCACCGCCGCCGTCCACGACGATAACCCCGAGATCCTGCGCGCCCGCGCGCTCGGCATCCCCGTGGTGGAGCGCGCCGAGGCCTGGGGCGCCATTATGGCGGAATACCGCCATGTGCTCTGCTTCTCCGGCTGCCACGGCAAGAGTTCTTCTACCGGTCTTGCCACTCATATCGGTATGGAGGCGGGGCTTGACCCCTCCGTGATGATCGGGGCCCAGCTTCCCCTCATCGACGGCAATTACCGCATCGGACACGGCCAGGTCTTTGTGGCCGAGGCCTGTGAATACTGCGATTCGTTCTTGAGTTTTCCGCCCACGGTGGCGGTGATCCATAATATTGAAGAGGATCATCTGGACTATTTCGCGGATCTGACCGCCATCAAGGCTTCCTTCCGCCGCTTTGCGGAAAAGGTGCCGGCGGACGGCATTGTGGCCGCCAACCGGGACGACGAAAACGTCCGTGATACTCTGGCGGGCTTCTCCGGAAATATCCTCTGGTACGGCCTCTCCGAGGGTGCGGCCGTTACGGCAAAGGATATCCGTATGGAGCGCGGCTTCCCCAGCTTCCGCCTGGTCCTGCCGGAGGGCGAGACCCAGGTGACGCTGCGGATCCCGGGCCTCTATAACGTCTATAACGCCCTGGCCGCCGCGGCGGCATATCAGGGTCAGGGCGTCTCTATCGACGCCATTCGCCGGGGCCTTGAGGCCTATGGCGGCATCTCCCGCCGCTTTGAAGTGCGGGGCGAGATAAACGGCGCCACGATCATCGATGACTACGCCCATCATCCCACCGCGCTGCGCGGCCTGCTGGCCGCTGTGCGGGAGATGGGCTATTCCCGCATTCTCCTGGCATTCCAGTCCCACACCTATTCCCGCACCGCGGAATTCTATGAGGAATTCAAGGACGCCCTGCGCCTGGCCGACCGGGTGCTTCTGGCGGACGTGTATGCGGCGCGTGAGGTGAATGTCTATGGCGTGGACATGGCGCGCATGGCAGAGGAACTGCCAAACGCCGAGTATCTGGGCGGATTTGACGCCATTGCCGCCCGCATCCGCGAGATCGCCCGGCCGGGCGACGTGGTGCTGACGGTGGGCGCAGGAGATATCTTCAAGGTCAATCGTCTCTTGACAGAGTAAACAATCGAATCAGACAGGAAAGACTATCAAAGGAGGTTTACGGCTATGGAATGGATCAAGCATCTGGACGGAAAGGCGCTGGCGGCCACGGCAGTCGGGAAACTCACTGCCCTCTATGAAAAACGCGGCGCTGCGGTGGATGGCGCACGGCGCGCGGCACTGACGGTCTGGGCGCGTCTTGCGGCAATGGTGGCAGCGGTGTGTGCCTGCTTCCGGCGTCCGGGACTGTCGGAGATCGCCGCAGTGGCGGCATTCGCTCTGGCGGCAGTGGGCGGCATCGTGTCAATCTTCAAGAAATCCTGGCGGAAACTGGCGCCGCTTTTTGCGATTCTCGCGGCACTGGGCACGGTGATCATCGTGCTGCGCTGTCTGTTCCCGCGCCGTGAGGACTGAATTTATGGAAATTGAAGCAAAATTTACCCTTGCTCCCGGGATGGAGGAGAAGATCCTGTCGTCCGCACTGGTCACAGAGGTGGCCCGGGGCGACGGTGAGGAACTCTCCATGGAGAGCACCTATTACCGCGACGTGGCCGGACGACTGGATGCAGAAGGCTACACCCTGCGCTATCGCATGGAAAACGGCAGCGGCGTTTGCTGCCTCAAGTGGGATCACGCCACGGACGGCGCCGTGAAGACCCGCCACGAGCTGGAATGCGGCGCGGCGGATATCCGCACGGGCATCGCCGGCCTCCTCTTGGTGGGCGCACCGCAGAGCTTTGCGGACGCGGTGCAGGATGCGGAACTGGAGGTGGCGGCACGGGTGTGCTTCACCCGCCGCACCCGTCGGCTGGAGCTCTCCGGCGGCGCGTGGGCAGAGCTGGCCATCGACGTGGGTGCCTTCGGCACCGAGGGGCAGGAGCCCTTTTATGAACTGGAACTGGAGTGGAAATTCGGCCCCAAGGAGCCGTATTATGACTTCCTTGCCGCGCTCCAGGAGGCCTTCGACCTGACGCCACAGACCGAGTCCAAATACGCCCGCGCAAAGGCCACTCTTCTGGCTGAACGGCGCAGCACCGTATCTGCCAATGCAGAATCAGACGAATGAAAAACGCCCCTGAGAATCGCTCTCAGGGGCGTTTTTTCGCATATTCGGATCAAACCTTGACAGTTTTCCATTTGCCGCCGCGGAAGCGGAAATAGATGATGACGGCCCGGGTGGTCTGGTCCAGAAGCCAGCAGAACCACGCGCCCGCCAGACCCCACTGGAACACCACAATGAAGAAGTATCCCAGCACCATCCGCATGCCCAGTACGCCGATCATGGTGGAGATCAGCGGCCACTTGGTATCGCCGCCGCCGCGCAGACCGCCGCACACCGCGATCTGGATGATCTGCGGCGCCACAAAGCCCGCCAGGATCCGGAGCGCCACCACGATATCCTCGATGACGGCCGCCTCTCTGGTGAAGATCATGGCAATATACTGAGGGATCAGCAGCAGCGGCACCATCAAAATCGCCGACACCAGCCAGCACATCTTGAGCGCCTCCGAGAAATACCGCTCGGCGATGTCCGGGCGCTTGGCGCCCAGATTCTGTCCCACCAGCGACACCAGCGCCACGGAGATGGCCTGGCCGAAGTTCACCACATAGCTGTGGATGGAGCCCGCGATATTGTGGGCGGCGTATTCCGCCGTGCCCAGATGCACAATGTAGGTGGTGAATAAGAGCAGTCCCACCCGGAGCGCCAGCTGCTCCAGCGCGGAGGACGTGCCCACCCGGCAGATGCGCCGCATCACGTCGATGCGGGGCCGGAAGAGCTTTGCGAGATCCGGGCGGATGGGGAGGTCATGGCTGCGGAAGAGGATGAAGAGCGCCATCGCACAGCCCACGATCTTCGCGGCCAACTGGGCAATGCCCGCGCCCGTGATGCCAAGCGCCGGAATGGGCCCGAAACCGTTGATCAGAAGCATGCCCAGCAGGACGTTCACGACGTTTGATACAATGTTGAAGTACATAGAGAGCCGCGTCTTGCCCGCACCGCGCAGGAGCGCCGCCACGGCGGTGGAGATGGACTGGAAGAACACGCCCACGGCGCAGTATTTCATATAGTATACCGCCATGTCGTAATAGTCCGGCGTGGCGCCCATCCAGCCGATGAAGAGCCCGCCCAGGAAATACATGAGCACCGTCGCCAGTACGCTGAACACGATCGACAGCAGGAGCGTCTGCTCACAGGCGGTGCGGGCGGCGGCCTGGTCCCGCTGGCCGAGACTGCGCGCCACCACGGCGGTGCCGCCTACGCAGAAGGCCTGGAGAATGACGTTGGGGATCATGATGGGCTGGTTCGTGATGCTGGTGGCGTTGGTGGCCACGGCGCCCAGCTTTGCCACCAGTGCCACGGTCACTACGCCGATCATGGAGCTTAAGAACAGCTCCACCGCGCAGGGCCAGGACAGACGGAAAAGCTCTCGCCACATCTCCCGCCGTGATGGCATCCCATCCACCAAAACGCTCTCTCTTCCTCGCATAAAAGTTCCCTCATTTCCTCTCATTTACCCCCATCATAGCACATTTTCCCACCCCCGTCAAACCGGGCGGGTCTTGCGTTTTTCGGCAAAATCGTGTATGATAAAACTACAACTACATATTGTAAAGGAGAATCATCATGGAAGCATTCCTTGCAAATCTCTGGACACAGCTCACGGGCGCGGGACTGAAGCTCATATACGCGCTGGTGGTGCTGATCGTGGGTCTGAAGCTGGTGGGATGGCTGTGCAAGTGGTTCCGGCGCTCTCCGCGCTTTGAGAAACTGGATCCCAGTCTCAAGACCTTCCTCGGGAGCGCCCTGTCCATCGCTCTGCGGATCATCGTGATCGTCTCCGCGGCACTGGTGATGGGCATTCCGTCGGCGTCCTTTGTGGCGATCCTCACGTCTGCGGGCGTGGCCATCGGTCTGGCCCTGCAGGGCAGCCTGTCCAATCTGGCCGGCGGCCTCATGATCCTGTTCTTCAAGCCCTTTAAGGTGGGCGACTTCGTGGAGACCTCCGGCGGCACCGGCGTCGTGCGGGAGATCGGCGTGTTCTACACCATGCTGGCCGCCCCGGACGGCCGTCACATCACCATCCCCAACGGCGCCCTCACCAACAACACCATCACCAATTTCACCGAGGAGCCCCTCCGCGGCATGGACTGCAAGTTCAACGTGGCCTATACTTCCGACAGTGAACAGGTGAAGGCCGTGCTGCTCGCGGCGGCCGAGGCGAATCCCGTGGTGGTGGCGGATCCCGCCCCGGTGGTCTGGATGTCCGCCCATGGCAACAGCGCCCTTGAGTACACCCTCCGCGTGAACTGCCGCACCGAGGATTACCTCACCCTCCTCACCACCATCAACGACCAGGTCAAATCCGCCCTGGATCAGGCCGGTATCGAGATCCCGTACCAGCAGGTGGACGTACACATGAAGTAAAAAAGGAAAGCCCCTCGGGGCTTTCTTTTTTTAGGATCCCTTCAGTCTCGCTGCGCGAGCCAGCTCCCCTTTAGAAAGGGGAGCCTTTTGTTTCGCGCGCCCCAAGGCTCCCTTTGGAAAGGGGAGCTGTCGGCGAAGCCGACTGAGGGGATTGAAACGCTCGTCCCACCAAAGTGCCGCGGGAGGCACAACTGCACACCCACAACAAAAAGACCCGCCCCGGGAATTCCCGGGGCGGGTCGTCTGATTGATTAGATCAGATGTGAATCAAGGAAGATTCGATTACTTGGTAACGACGAAGGTCACGAAGTTGTAACCGGTGTCGGAAACAGCAACCTTGATCTGAACATCAGCGATCTTGCCAGCGGTCTTGAGTGCCTTAAGAGCAGCATACTCATTGACGAACTCAGCGCAGTCGATAGCATAGGTGTTCTTATCGAAGGAACCGTCAGCCTTACGGATCTCGCCAACGAAGAAGGTCTTGGTCAGGTCGAGCTTCTCGATGTAGGTGTTGCCCCACAGCATCGGGAGGGTCAGCTCGCCGTCCTTGTTCAGGTCGTTGATGAAGTAGTAATCATCAGCTTCATCAAATGCAGCCCAGAAGTGGACGGAACCGAGGTTAGCAATCTTCTCGAAGGAGATGTAGTTGTTGTCTTCGTCCTTCACGCCGTAGACGATGTCACCGGCCTCGAGAGCATCCTCGAAGTCACGGGAAACGATAACGTCCTTGGTCACGCCGTTCGGATAGACAGCCTGCACGGTGCAGGTGGTCTGAGTCCAAGCGATAACCTTACCAACAACGAAGGTGTCGGAGTTAGCAACTCTCCAGCCCATGGGCAGAGTGTCGTTCACGCCGAATGCAACGGAAACCTTAGCAGCCTTGACGTAGTAGTCGCCATTGGACTTAGCCAGGATCACTTCGTCATCAACACGCGGATCGAACTGATAGTCGTCCATCATGCCGCCGATACCGAAGTTCTTAGCATCGAACTCGTCCAGGTTGTATGCACGCCAGGTGTAGCCGCCGTACGGATAGTGACCATAAGCGAAGATAACGCCCTTGGAGGTGTTCAGAGCCTTAGAAACGTTGTAAGCATTGATGGTGAAGTCAACGTCGGAGTAGTAACGCTCGACAGAGGTGTTGATAGCTGCATCATCAGCATCACCGGTCGGGAACACACCCGTAGTTGCAACGCCGTTCTTCTTAAGGACCTTCCACTCGGTGTTGGTGGAATCATACTCTACGAGATACTCGTCGTCGCCCTTAACAAAGTAGATTTCCTTGGAATCAGGACGAGCGCCGCCAAACTCCTGGAAGTACCAAGTGTTGTTTGCACGGTAGATCTGCATGGAAGTCAGGTCGTACTTTTCAACAACCTTAACGGTAATCTTGGTTGCGTCAACTGCAGCAGACTTAGCCTTTGCAATCCAGCCGTTAGTATCATCGCCCAGATGGGTGTTGCTGGTGCCATCAAACTTGAAGGTATCTTCGAAAACGTACAGACGAGTCTTGGTGAAGATGCGAGTATCGCTATAGCCTTCAGGACGCTCCTCTAACTCAATAAAGAGATTCTTTTCAGAGTTGTAGTAGTAATACTGAACATCCTCTTCCATCTCATCGACAGAAGCAACATAATCAAATCTGTAATAGGTATCTCTTGCGCAATACTTGGCGTCCTTTTTCAGCAGTTCATAGGTAGCGCCCTTAGCATTCTCAGAATCGAAGCTGAAAACTTCGTTGACATTGACATAGCCGGTTTCGACATCGTCAGTGTAGTCATATACTTCGTGGGAAGCAGCGGTAGCCTTATCAGCAGTGAACAGTTCAACAACGCCGTCCTTGTTGGAAACAACGTAGAAGAGGTCATAGCCGTTCCAGCCGAACTGTCTGGGATCCTTGCGGTCAACCTTGGAAACGAAAACTTCGATCAGCTCGTTGTTCTCGTTCAGGAACTTAACGTAGGGCATGCCCTTGTAAGAATCGAGATCAGCCAGACCCATGGAGAGGACATAGTCGCCGGCGAAGTAGGTCTTAGCATCAACTTCAACCTTCATGATGTACTTGCCAACAACATAGAACTTGTACTCAACGTTAGTAGCAGCATAGCCGTCCTTGCCGATCAGTTCGTCATTTGCCTTGACAAACTTAGCAGCATCGGCATCCCAATACTCACCAAAGACATAGGTTTCGCCATTGCCCAGGGTGTAAGCACCGGTCAGAGCGTTGTAGGAAACAACGTTAGTAACAACTTCTTCAACGCCGAGAGCAGCGAAAGTAGCGCGCTCGATGAAGATGTACTCGTACTTGCCGTCGCCGTCGTTGTCGATCAGCTTATACTTGGCGTAGTTTTCCTTGCCGTAGTAAGAAGCGAAGTCAGCGAAGGTGTAAGGAACACCATTGTTGTTGGTTTCGCCGTCGATGTAAACAACACAGAACTTGTCGAGCTGGTAGCCCAGATAGGTGGCCTTTTCAGCATCGGTAGCAGTCTTGGTGGTGTTCAGCAGGCCGTCGTTAACAAAGCCTTCAACGGTCTTGTAATAAGCATTCTCAGCTTCCTCATAGGCAGCGTAGAGATACTTATAACCATTGACGTTCTCGGTCTTTGCCACGTACAGAGTGTACTTCTGGCCAATCTCGTCAGCAGTCGGATCTTCCTCGATGCTCAGGAGGTCAGCGATGAAGTACTTGACGTTGCCAGCGATCTCGTCCTTGAAAGCGAAGACAGAGTAATCGGTGGAACCGAGCTTGTCAGCGCCGAGGAGGATAGCGCCCTCAAC
>SVLW01000025.1 GCA_015067705.1 Oscillospiraceae bacterium | reverse complement strand
CCCCAGTGGGAAGACCGTGACCGCGTTGTCCTGAGTAAGGGTCACGCCGGCCCCGCTCTTTATGCCACGCTGGCGCTGAAGGGCTATTTCCCCGTTGAAATGCTCCAGACTCTGAATAAGCCGGGCACCAACCTGCCCAGCCATTCCGACCGCACCAAGACCCCCGGTATCGATATGACCACCGGTTCTCTGGGTCAGGGCGTGTCCACCGCCATGGGTCTTGCAATGGCTGCAAAGGCCATGGGCAAGGACTATACCACCTATCTCTTCGTGGGCGACGGCGAGTGCAACGAGGGTCAGGTCTGGGAAGGCGCACAGTTTGCAGCACATCAGAATCTTGACAACCTGGTCTGCTTCGTTGACTGGAACAAGAAGCAGCTGGACGGCACCACCGAGGACATCTCCGGCGCAGCCAACTTCGCCGAGAAGTTCGCCGCATTCGGCTGGGATGTGCAGACCATCAATGGCCATGACGTGAAGGCCATCGTGGACGCCATCGAGGCCACCAAGTCCGTGCAGGGCAAGCCCTCCTGCATCGTACTCGATACCATCAAGGGCCACGGCTGCACCATTGCAGAGACGGTTGCTGATAACCACAGCATCACCTTCAAGCCGGAGGTCATGAACGAGGCTATTGAGGCAGCGCGCGCTGTTCTCGAGCAGATCAAGGCGGAGGTGCTGTAAGATGATTAAGACGTTACCGGTTCTCGAAAAAGATAAGCGCGGCGTGCGCGATGCAATCGCCGCTTCTCTCGAAAAGCAGATGGATGCGGATCCCCGCGTCTGCTATCTGGATGCCGACCTGATGAACTGCATCGGCACCCGCAAGCTGGCTGCCAAGTACCCCCAGCGCGCCATCAACTGCGGCATTGCCGAGAGTAACATGATCGGCGTCGCCGCCGGTATGAGCGCTGCCGGCATGATCCCCTATGCCCACACCTTCGGCATCTTCGCTTCCCGCCGCGTCATGGACCAGGTCTTCCTGTCCGTTGCCTATGCCAAGCTGAATGTCCGTGTACTGGGTTCCGACGCCGGCGTCACCGCTGCCTATAACGGCGGTACCCATATGCCCTTTGAGGATATGGCACCCTACCTGGCTATCCCCACTGCTACCGCCATCGAAGTCTGTGACTATG
Organism: Oscillospiraceae bacterium; assembly: GCA_015067705.1. Taxonomy (GTDB): domain Bacteria; phylum Bacillota; class Clostridia; order Oscillospirales; family QAMX01; genus Allobutyricicoccus. The sequence goes on along the minus strand of SVLW01000025.1, from coordinate 28,999 downwards.
CACAGGCTATGGATATCATGGAGCAGGTCAAGGATATGTACGGCCTGATCTATATCCGCTTCATGCGCAAGAACCCCATCGCCGTCTATCCCGAAGGCACCAAGTTCGAGATCGGCAAGGGCGCTCTGCTGCGTGAGGGCTCTGACGTCACCATCATGGCCTCCGGTATCATGGTCGCCGAGAGCCTGAAGGCCGCCGATATGCTGGCTGCCGAGGGTATCTCCGCCCGCGTCATCGATATGTTCACCTGGAAGCCCATCGATCGTGAGCTCATCGAGGATTCCGCCCGCAAGACCGGCGCCATCGTCACCGCTGAGAACCACAACTTCCTCACCGGTCTGGGCGCACAGGTCGCACAGGTGGTCACCGAGACCTATCCCGTGCCCGTGCTCCGCTGCGGCGTCGAGGACGAGTTCGGCGAAGTCGGCCCCGAGGACTACCTCCGCAAGCGCTTCGAGATGACCGCTGATAAGGTCTACGCCAAGGCAAAGGCCGCCATCGCCATGAAGAAGTAAAAGCAAATAAAAAATCCTCCCGAATGGGAGGATTTTTTTATTTGCAGTGATATCGATTGCCTGCGGCAATCGGTGATATACGCCTTGCGGCGTGTGATATAGGCTTTGCCTGTGATATATTTCCTGCGGAAATGTGAAGGAAAAGGCCGGTCCCCGGCCTTTTGATTATGGAATCGTCGCGCAGCGACACCGCAACATGCCGCAGGCATATATCACTTCCCCGTAAGGGGAAATATCACTTTGCCATAGGCAAAATATCACTTCTCCGTAAGGAGAAATATCACTAAATAAGTGCCCTTTCGGGCTCTTTTTTCATACCTTGCTGACTTTCATCAGGAGATTGTGCGGCAGGAATTTTGCCAGAACGCGGTAGAGCTTGAAGAGAGGCAGCGGTGTGTGCTGGCCTTTTCCCCGCAGGGCGCGGCGAAGGGACACTGCCGCCACGCGGTCCGGCTGACAGCGGGGCAGGCGGTCGAAGGCCGCGGACTTGCCGGTGATATTGCCCACGGCGAGAAATTCCGTCTCCATGGGGCAGGGATTCACCGCCAGAACGTTCACGCCCCGGGGCCGCAGTTCCTCGCGCAGCGCCTTTGCCAGGCTGGACACATAGGCCTTGGTGGAGCAATAGACGCTCATGCGGGGCGTGGGTACGAAGGAGGCAATGGAGCTCACCAGGAGGATGGCGCTGCCCGCCGTCATATAAGGCACCGCAAGGCCGGACACCACCGTCAGCGCCCGGACATTCACATCGCACATGGCCGTGTTCTGCCCGATGCTCTGGGCATCAAAGTCGCCGAGATAGCCGAGACCTGCGTTATTGATGAGAAGCCGGATCTCCGGCTGTTCCGCCGCAAGCAGGGCGGAAAGCGTGTCAAAGCTCCCGGGATTTGCCAGGTCCAGAGGCAGCACCCGCACCGGACAGCCGCAGTCCGCCGTAATGGCCTCAAGGCGTTCCCGCCGCCGGGCAATGAGCCACAGCTCGTCCAGTCCGCCGCAGGCTTCCGCGGCACGCTTTGCATATTCCACACCGAGACCCGAAGAAGCCCCGGTGATGATTCCGATTTTCATATGATTTCTCCTAAAATACCACTTATTCTACGTCTACGATCACCGAAATCCCGTTCGGCACCACCGTCACGCTTCCCTCGCCCGCCATGCGGAGCGCTTCTTCTATCGTCTCCGCGTATTCCATCTTCATCTCCCGCACGGCGTCCGCCACCTCGGGGGAGGAGACGAAGATCACGCGGCAGTGCATGAGGATGCGGGCCAGGATCTGGCTTTGCCACTGGTCGGGGATGGTGGCGTTCTGGGACGTTTCCGTGCATTCCCGATAGAGCGCCGCGGGGCTTTCGCAGTCCCGGAGGGAACGATAGAAGCCCTCGCCGCCGATGCCATCCGCCGCCTCGGCGCAGAGGATCACCGTGCCGCCGGGGCGCACCGTGGCCTCCGCCGCAGACAGCGCCTTCACGCACTGATAAATATTCTGGTCAAAGGGCACGCCGCCGTTTGAGGTGAGGACGATATCCGCCAGGATCGGCGCCACTCTGGCGTACTGGGCGGCGAAGTCCGCGCCTGCCCGGTGCGCCGCCTCCGGCTCGCCGGCAAAGGCCGCCACGGTGCGGTGGTCGTCGTTCACCACCACGTTCACGATAAAGGCCAGCTTCGCCATTTTCGCCGCGGCGGTCATGTCGATATGGATGGGGTTGCCGTCCAGGATCCCGGTTCTGGCCCGGGGATCGTCAATAAAGGCCCCGCAGTGATTGCCCAGCACCGTCACCCGGTCGCATACGCCGGGCAGCACGCTCTTGCGGCCCCCGGAAAAGCCCGCGAAGAAATGCGGCTCGATAAATCCCTCGGCCACCAAAAGTTCCGTCTCCGCCGCCAGGCGATCGATCACCAGCTCTGCGCCGGAGGGCAGCACGCCGATTTTCACATTTTTCGCCGGGTCAAAGGCGTCGTGGACCACCACCCGCTCCCGGTCATAAATCTCGCCCAGCTTGGCGCGGAGCTCCGCCTCGGTGGTCTCCCGGTGACAGCCCGTGGCCACGAGGAGGGTCACGTCGATCTCCGGGTTCCCCTGCCGCAGCTCGGAGAGCATTTCGGGCAAAATCTCCCGACTGGGCACCGGGCGGGTGTGGTCACTGATGATCACCACGGCATCCCGCTTGCCCCGGGCAAGCTCTGAGAGCCGCGGCGCGCCGATGGGCGACGCCATAGCGCGGCGCACCAGCGCCTCCCCCGTATCGTCACTCCGCATCTCGTTCACCCGGGAGCGGATCACCGCCGCATCGTCCGGCAGCTCACAGCTCAGATGGCCGCGGCCGTAAGGCATTTCGATTTTCATGCGTCCTGCTCCTTCAGTCGTCCGGAATCGAGGAGCTCCTGCCGAAACTCCTCTGGATGCTTCCGGTAATAATCCTGATGTTCTTCCTCAGCGGGATAAAATCCCCGGAAGGGCTCCACTGCCACGGCGGGCGTTTCGCCGCTTTCCGCCGCCAGTGCCGAGAGGGCGGCCTCCGCCGCCAGACGCTCTGCGTCCTCCTCATAATAGATGGCCAGGGTATAGGAATGTCCCCGGTCGATATACTGTCCCCCGTCATCGAAGGGATCCACGCCGCCAAGGAAGATCTCCAACAGTTCCTCATAAGAGACGGCCGCAGGGTCATAGGAGACGGCAATGGTCTCCCGGTGTCCGGTGCGCTGGGCCTTCACGTCGGCATAGACGGGATTTGCCTCGTCTCCGCCGGAGTAGCCGCTCACCACTTCCTCCACGCCCGCCAGTTCCGCAAAAGTCGGCGTGATGCACCAAAAGCATCCGCCCGCAAAATAAGCACGTTTCATCAAAAACTTCTCCGTTTCGCTTTTCCTCCATCATACCACGCTCCGCCGCCCGGCACAAGCGGAAGACGGCAAAAAGCCGGACAAAGCAATCGCTTTGCCCGGCTTTTTTTAATGCACAATGCATGATGCAAAATGCAGAATTGCGGTGTCGGCCATGGGCCGACGGGATTGGGGATGGGACAGCGCGCTTCCCCTAATTCTGCATTGTGAATTCTGAATTATGAATTCCAACTTACGCTTTTCCTGCGATATCTCTTGCCACGTGGACGCCGCTGGCGGAGGCGTGGGAGAGGGAGTGGGTGATGCCGCTGCCGTCGCCGATGATGTAGAGGCCCGGATACCGGGACTCCAGGCGTTCGTTCACCTCCACCTCCATGTTATAGAACTTCACCTCTACGCCATAGAGCAGGGTGTCGTCGTTGGCGGTGCCGGGGGCGACCTTGTCCAGGGCATAGATCATCTCGATAATGCCGTCCAGGATCCGCTTGGGCAGCACCAGGGAGAGATCGCCGGGGGTGGCATTCAGGGTGGGAGTCAGGAAGGCGTCGCCCATGCGGTTGGGCGTGGATCGCCGGCCGCGGATCAGATCGCCAAAGCGCTGGACGATGACGCCGCCGCCCAGCATATTGCTGAGGCGGGCGATGGACTCGCCGTAGCCGTTGGAATCCTTAAAGGGCTCAGAGAAATGCTTGGCCACCAGGAGGGCGAAGTTGGTGTTCTCGGTCTGCCGGGCAGGATCTTCATAGCTGTGACCGTTAACGGTGATGATGCCGTTGGTGTTCTCCGTCACCACCGCGCCGCGGGGATTCATACAGAAGGTACGCACCTTGTCGCCATAGGTGGCGGTGCGATAGACGATCTTGCTCTCATAAAGCTCGTCCGTCAGATGGGCAAACACCGCGGCAGGCAGCTCCACCCGCACGCCGATGTCCACGCGGTTCGATTTCGTGGGGATCTCAAGCTCCCGACAGACCTGCTCCATCCACTTGCTGCCGCTGCGGCCCACGGAGATGACGCACTCCCGGCAGGTATAGGTCTTTTCCGCCGTGTGCACCTCATATCCGTCCTCCGTGACGGATACGGACTGAACCGGGGACTCGAAGAAGAAGTCCACCTTTTTGGAAAGCTCTGCATAGAGATTCTCAAGCACCACATAGTTGATGTCCGTGCCCAGATGGCGGACGGAGGCGTCCAGGAGATGCAGGTTATTCTGGATGCACAGGGTCTTGAACTGGGTGCCGGCGGTGGAGTAAAGCTTGGTGCCCTCGCCGCCGTAGCGGAGATTGATCTCGTCCACATAGCGCATCAGTTCCAGCGCCTTCTGCTTGCCGATATACTCATAAAGCGTGCCGCCGAAATCGTTGGTGATATTATATTTTCCGTCGGAGAACGCGCCCGCGCCGCCAAAGCCGCTCATGATCGAGCAGTTCTTGCAGCCGATGCAGGACTTGATGCGGTCGCCGTCAATGGGACAGCGGCGGCGGGCCAGGGGCAGACCAGCCTCCAGTACCGCGACCCGCAGCTCCGGACGGAGCGCCATGAGTTCATAAGCCGTAAAAATGCCGCCGGGACCGGCGCCAATAATCATCACATCGTAATGCATAGGTTCCCTCCAACAGAAGATGTCCTCCGGCAGAAACCCCACCGGATCAATCGTAGTATATCATAATATGGAATTTTTTTCAAATCTGTCGCCCCCGGCGACACCACAATTTTCCTTTTTCCATTTTCAATTTTCAACTTTCCGTTTCCCCCGCCCGAATCGGATCCGGTCGGCCAGCTGCGACAGCACAATGGCGGCGAACATAATGACACAGCCGGTGATCTCCTGGACGCTCAGCACTTCGTGGAGCACGATGGCGCCGCAGAGCACGCCGAACACGGACTCGAGACACATGATGAGGGAGGCCACCGTGGCCTCGGTGTATTTCTGGCCCACGATCTGCAGGGTATAGGCCACGCCGCAGCTTAATACGCCGGAATAGAGCATGGGCACCATGGCCGCCCGGATGGCGGAGGCCTCCGGCGTCTCCGTCAGGAACATGAGGAGGCAGGAGAGCACGCCGCTGACCACGAACTGGGTCAGGGACAGCATCACGCCGTCGCAGCGCTCCGAAAAGCGCTCCACCATGAGGATCTGCACCGCGTAAAACACCGCGCAGATCCCGGCCAGAATATCGCCGAAGTTGATGCTGCTCAGATCCTGGGGATTCACGCAGAGGAAGCCCAGCCCGATAAAGCCCATCACCACGCAGAGCCAGGTAAGCGCCGGCACCCGCTTGCGGATCACAAGGCCGAAGATGGGCACCAGGAACATATAAAGCGCCGTGACAAAGGCGATCTTGCCGGAAGTGGAATAGTTGAAGGCGAACTGTTGGAAATTGCTGGCCAGGCACAGCACGATGCCCAGCGGGATGCCGCAGAGGATGGTGCGGCGATAAGTGGCCGCCCGGGCGGCATAGCGCTCCGGCGCCCGGCGGCGGTCCAGCCCGTCCCGGATCAGCACAAAAGGCGTCAGCACAGCAGCGCCCATCAACGTGCGGATGCCATTAAACGTAAACGCCTCCACGCTCTCCATCCCCACACTCTGGGCAACAAAAGAAGATCCCCAGATCAGGGCAGTCAACAGCAGCATCAGCACGCCTTTGAGAGAGGTTTTGGTAGCTTGAGTAGTCATAGGTGGGTGTCCTTTACTTCATGGATTCTTTCGCAGTCTTACAGGACGCGATCAGGAGTCTGCGGATATTACCGCACAGTTTCTCAATATATTGATAGGATTCCGCTTCAATTCTTCCTGTTTCTGCCATCAGTTTCAACCAATAGCTGGTCTCGCTGGACTCTTTTAATGCAATCTCCAGTTTTGCAACAAAATCTTTTTTACTCTGCGCATACTGCGCCTCGTGAATATTGGCGCCAACTGAGGTCCCTGCCCGCGCCAACTGATCGATCATAAAAGAGCTTTTCGGTGTTTTGACACCATCCACAAGATTGACGATCGCCACAGCAAATTCAAAAGAAAGATCCAGCAGTATATTCTCTGCCATCGAAAATCCTCCTTTACAAAAGAAATCCTGTAAATGATATATCGCTGTCGCGATATGATATACGGCCCCGGCCGTATGATATATTTTCGCTTTGCGAAAATGTGATATAATATCCGTTCCTTCATATGCCGCAGGCATATATCATCGCACGACAGTGCGATATCATACCCGCAGGGTATATCACCCGTTCCAGGCATGGAACGGATATCATTGAAAAAACCGATTGCATATGCAATCGGTTTTTTCTGGTGGAAGAGGGTGGATTCGAACCACCGAAGCTGGTAGCAACAGATTTACAGTCTGCCCCCTTTGGCCACTCGGGAACTCTTCCATATGAACTTGGAGCTGGTGGACGGATTCGAACCCCCGACCTGCTGATTACAAATCAGCTGCTCTACCAGCTGAGCTACACCAGCACATCGTCTCGAACCAGCGCTTGATTAGTATAGCAGAGGAAGTCTTTTTTGTCAAGCACTTTTTGCGGTTTTTCAAAAAAGTTTTTTCCCGCTCTCTGCCGCGCCGGTGGTCTGGGGCTTGCGTCTCCCAGCGATTTCCTATATAATACCATTGTATCCCGAAAAATGCAAGTCCTTTTTTTCAAAAAGGCAAGGAGACTCTATGACGAAGAAAAACCGGCTGCAGCTCTTGCAGATTTTGATGGCGGTGGGCATTGTGCTCCTGGACCAGGTGACGAAGGTGTGGGCGCTGAACACCCTGAAAACCGGCGGAGACATCACGGTGATCCCCGGCGTCTTTTATCTCAGCTATGCCACCAATAACGGCGCGGCGTGGAGCATGTTCGCGGGCCAGCGGGCCCTTCTCTTACTGGTGTCCGCCGGTGCGCTGATTTTAATGCTCTGGCTGCTGAAGAAAAACTACATCGATACCAATCTCGGCCGCTTCTCCATTTATATGGTGATGGGCGGGGCCTTCGGCAATTTGATCGACCGGGCGCTTCGCACGGACGGGCGGGTCATCGACCTCTTTGACTTCCGGCTCATCCATTTCCCCATCTTCAATGTGGCGGACGTGTTCATCTGCGTGGGCGGCGGACTCTTCGCCCTCTATACGATCAGAACCATGCTGCGGGAATACCGCGGCGATCAGGCCGCGGCGGAGGAGCAGGACGACGGGGAGGACAAGCAGTGAGGATCCCGTACACCGTGCCGCCGGAGGACGCGGGGATGCGGGCGGATGCCTGGCTGGCCGGACAGATGGAGGGCCAGTCCCGCGCCATGATCCAGAAACTGATGGAGGCGGGGGCGGTGCTGCTCTCGGATCGCGCCGTCACCAAGAACCAGAAGACCGCCGCCGGGCAGGTCTATACCGTAGAGATCCCGGAGCCTGCGCCCGATCGGGCGGAGCCCCAGGACATCCCTCTCGACATCGTATACGAGGACGCCGACGTCATCGTGATCAATAAACCCCGGGGCATGGTGGTGCATCCTGCGGCAGGCCACGCCGACGGCACCCTGGTGAATGCCCTATTATATCACTGCGGGAACTCTCTCTCCGGCATCGGCGGAGTCCTGCGCCCCGGTATCGTCCACCGCATCGACCGGGACACCTCCGGCCTTCTGGTGGCGGCCAAGCATGACGAAGCGCACCAGGCCCTCTCGGCCCAGCTCTCCGACCACACCATGTACCGGGTCTATTATGCCGTGGTGGTGGGCACGCCGCGGAATCCCGAGGGCATGGTCTCCGCGCCCATCGGCCGGGATCCCCGGGATCGCAAGCGCATGGCAGTCACCGCCCATGGCGGAAAGCCCGCCGTGACCCATTACCGGGTCGTCGAGCAGTTTGCCGGCTTTTCCCTCATCGAGTGCCGGCTGGAGACCGGACGGACGCATCAGATCCGCGTGCACATGGCCCACATCGGCCATCCGGTTCTGGGCGACGAGGTCTATGGCGGCGTGCGAAAGGCCGTCCCCCTGGCGGGCCAGTGTCTCCACGCGGCGGCGCTGCGCTTCTTCCATCCCCGGACGCAGGAGGAAGTCACCTTCCGGGCTCCCCTCCCGGATTACTTCGAGGAAGTGCTCCAGCGCCTGAGAAAAACTGTATAAAACGCAGAATTTCCCCGGCATTTTGTATAAATTTTCCAATTTACCTTGCTTTTTTCATTTTTCTGCGCTATGATGAAAACAGAATGCGGGAAAAGCGCCGCTTTTCCCCGGATACAGGGAGGATTATCAAATGGGTAAGTTTGTCATTCGTGAGACCAACACCGGCATTAAGTTCGATCTGAAGGCCGCTAACGGCGAAGTCATCGCCACCAGCGAAGTATATGCATCCGAGGATGCCTGCCGCGGCGGCATCGCCTCTGTCCGCAAGAACGCCCCCGTGGCCGCTATCGAGAACCAGACCGTAGAGGGCTATGAGGTGGAGAAGCACCCGAAGTTCGAGGTCTATCAGGATCGCGCCGGCGAGTACCGCTTCCGCCTGAAGGCCACCAACGGCCAGATCATCGTGGTCAGCGAAGGCTATAAAGCCATCGCCGGCTGCATGAACGGCATCGCCTCCGTGAAGAAAAACGCCGAAGACAGCGAAATCGTAGAAGGCTAAGGATCAAAAAAGAACCGCCGCAGGGCGGTTCTTTTTTTGCGTGGACAGTGGAGAGTGGACAGTTTGGAATTCATAATTCAGAATGCATGATGCATAATTGCGGTGTCGCTGCGCGACAGGATTTAGAAGAAGGGCAGTAGGCAAGCCTTCCCCTTGAGGGGAAGGTGGCACGGCGAAGCCGTGACGAATGAGGTGGCCCGGAGGTCAGATCACGGCGATTGCATCCCACGGCATTCCTCTTGTCCCGGGGCCACCTCATCAGTCGCCTATCGGCGACAGCTTCCCCTCAAGGGGAAGCCTTTGACATCCTGCGGATCAAATCCGTCGGTCCGCCGACACCACACCTCTTCACTCTTCACTCTTCACTCTTCACTCTTCACTAAAATCCCCCGTCCTCCCCCGCCCGGCCCCACAATTTTCCATTTTCAATTCTCAATTCTCAATTTACACACCCCCCTTTCCATGGTATAATAAACTCAATAAATTATGCCCCTTATTGTGTAAGGAGGAATCTTATGAATCAGAAGCTTTTCACCGCGGCGGGGCCGGGGTATTATGAGGTGAAGGATCATCTCTTCGACCAGTATCAGGTGCCTGCTTATCGGGCGGAGACCGGGCTTTCGGCGGAGGAGCTGGAGGCGGGTGCCGCCGCCATTATGGCGCGGGATGGAATCGAATCCCGTCAGGTGATCCGGTCGGAGCTTTTTGCCTATGTGCTGGATCATGCCCGCATTGACGTGGATCCTGTTGACTGGTTTGCCGATCACTTTGACCAGGCGAATCGTCTGCTCTGGCGGCTGCGGGAGGGCTGGCGCACGGAAGTGGGCCGGGATTTCATCCCGACGGACGCCGAGAACCTCCGTCAGGGCGCGCGCACCGGCGCATTCTCTGCGGAGCTGGATCTGGGGCACATCTCCCCCGGCTGGCAGTTCCTCTTGAAAGAGGGCGCCGTGGGCATTCTGCAGCAGGCGAAAGAGCGCCTTGCCAATGCGGCGGACGACACCGCACGGGAATTTTATACCACCGTCATCACGGTATACGAGGCCTTCCTGCGCTTCATGGCCCGTCTGGAGGCCGAGGCGCGTCTCATGGGCGAAGCTCATCCGGAGCACGCCGACCGCATGGCAAAGCTCTCGGACTGCCTCCACGCCTTACAGCACCGGGCGCCGGAGACTCTTTATGAGGCCCTCCAGGCTGCTTATCTCTTCCATCAGATGATCGAGTTCGAAGGCGAGTACGTCCGCTCCATGGGCAGCTTTGAGCTGAATTTCGGCCGCTTCTACGAGGCCGATCTGGCGGCGGGCCGCATCACGGAGGAGGATGCAAGAGAGCTGATCCGGTATTTCTGGATGAAATTCTTCGCCTGGACCCGCGGCAGCGGCAACGGCAAGAACTTCTATTTCGGCGGCCTGGTGGACGACGAGCATGACCAGGTGGGGCCGCTTTCTTATCTCGCCATGGAGCTTTTCTATGAGCTGAACACCACCGACCCGAAGCTCTCCGTGCGCCTGAGCCGCAAAACGCCGGAGCCCTTCCGCCGTCTGGTGGCCAAATGTCTGCGGGACGGGCGCACCAACATGGTCATCGTCAACGACGAGGAGACCCTCTCCGCCATCCGCGGCCGGGGCATCCCCTATGAGGACAGCTTCCGCTATCTCCTCATCGGCTGTTACGAGCCCGCCATCGAGGGAAAAGAAGTGGCCTGCAATATGTGCATCAAGTTCAACCTGGCAAAGAGCGTGGAGCTGGCGCTTCATAACGGCGTCGATCCCATGAGCGGCGAGCACATCGGCATCGAGACCGGCGACAGCGAGAAGTTCGAGACCTTCGAGCAGTTCTACGCCGCCTATGAGGCCCAGCTTGCTCACCAGTTAAAGAAAGTTCACACCGCCATCGCCCACTATGAGGAAAACTGGGCCCGCATCAATCCGGAGCCCTTTATCAGCGCCACCTTCCTGCCCTGTCTCGAATCGGGCCGGGATATTTCCCAGAATGGCGCGGCATACAATAACACCGGCTGCATGGGCGGCGGCCTTGCCAACGCCGCGGACTCTCTCATGAGTATTAAGCAAACGGTTTACGACGAGGGCCGCTATACCATGGCGGAGCTGAAATCCCTGCTTGCCTCCAACTTTGCCGAGAATCCCCGGGAAAAGCTCTATCTCCTGCACCGGGTGCCCAAGTGGGGCAATAACGACGAGCAGGTGGATGCCATCGCCCGGCGCATCGCGGAGAGCTATACGGGCCTGGTCAACGGCGTGCCCAATGGCCGCGGCGGCCAGTTCACCGCCTCCATGTTCACCCTGGACTATTGCTTCTCCCTGGGCCATCGCACCGGCGCGCTGCCGGACGGCCGGGAGGCAGGGCATTACATCGCCAAGGGCATCGGCGCCATGACCGGCTGTGACCGTGCTGGCGTCACCGCCCACATTGCGTCCGTTGCAAAGCTGGACTTCGGGAAGATCCCCAACGGCTCCGTCCTCGATCTCTATCTCCATCCCTCCGCCGTGGACGGCGAGAAGGGCATCGACACCCTGCTGCAATTGATCGACGCCTATTTCACCGGCGGCGGCTATGGCGTGCAGTTCAATATCTTAAACGCAGACGACCTGCGCGAGGCACAGCGCCATCCCGAGGAGTACGCCACCCTGCAGGTGCGCGTCTGTGGATGGAACGTGTACTTCGTCACCATGGACGAGGAAATGCAGAATCATTTTATCGAAACCACCATGCAGATGGTGTAAGGAGTTCTCTATGCAAGGCATCGTATCCGACTATAAGCGCATGAGCGTCCATGACGGCCCCGGCATCCGCACCACGGTATTCCTGAAGGGCTGTCCCCTGCGCTGCCTCTGGTGCCACAATCCGGAAAACCTCACGGCGCTGCCCGCGCTGTCCTATACGCACAAGCTCTGCGTGGGCTGCGGCGCGTGCGCGGCAGTATGCCCGAAAGGCGTCCACGAATTCCGGGACGGACAGCATTTGATCCACCACGACGCCTGCATCCATTGCGGGGCCTGCGTGGCGGAGTGCTTCCCCGGGGCGCTGCGGATCTTCGGCCACCGGGCGGAGGCGGAAACGGTTGCCGCGAAATTACTGGAGGATCGGGCCTTTTATGAGCAGTCCGGCGGCGGCGTCACCTTCTCAGGCGGCGAGCCGCTTCTCCAGCCGGACTTCCTCCGGGAGGTCATGACCATTCTGAAATCGGAAGGCGTCCACGTCGCCGTGGACACCTGTGGTGACGTGGCCTGGGCGGCCATTGAGACCGTCCTGCCCCTGACCGATCTCTTCCTTTTTGACATCAAGCACATGGACCCCGCCCGCCACAAGGCCGGCACCGGCCACGACAACGCCCGCATCCTCGCAAATCTCCATCGCCTCAGCGCGCTTGGCACTGCCGTGGAGATCCGCACCCCCGTGATCCCCGGCTATAACGACGATGAGGAAACCCTCACCGCCATTGCGGAGATGCTCTCCGGGATGCCCAACGTCCTCTCCTGGCGCCTCCTCCCCTATCACAGCATGGCCAAAGGCAAATACGAAGCCATCGGCCTCCACTACGACATGCCGGAGACCGAGATGCCGGGAACAGAGCGAATGCGCAGCCTGTGCGAAGCGCTGGCAGGGATTTTCCCAGGCGTGAAGCTGTCGGCGGACGTATGATGCTGCGGGGCAGCATCCGTGAAGTATGCGCGAAGCGCAAATGATGTTGTGCCTGCGGCACGCATGATGTTGCCCTGCGGGCAAATGATGTTTGCGCGGGGCGCAAGTTAAGGTGTGCCTGCGGCACGGATTCCAAAATAATAAACGCCTGAATCGAGTCGATTCAGGCGTTTTCCTTTTCTTTCTCGCAGAGAAAACTTCACGTCGCCGAAAGGCGGCACTTCACGCGGCAGCGCCGCACTTCACGTCGCGCAAGCGACACTTCACTCTTTGGCGTGTCCCACGCCAAAGAGTCCCTTCAGCCACACCTTTGCCAATCCCATCCACTGGGCGGCGGCGGGCTGGATCTGGTGGGGGAGGTGATCGTGCTGGGAGCGGTGGTCGGCGGTGGAGAGGCCGTGGAGGCCGTCGGGGAAGATGTGCAGCTCAAAGGGTACGCCGGCGCGGCGCAGGGCCATGGCCATCATGAGACTGTTCTCCACCGGCACCAGCTCATCGTGGAAGGTATGCCACAGGAAGGCGGGCGGCGTGTCCGCGTCCACCCGGTTTTCAAGCGACAGGCGGGCGAGCCACTCGGGGTCATTCGCCAGATCCCCCAGCAGGAACTCGAAGGAGCCGCGATGGGCGAACTCCCCGGAGGTGATGACGGGATAGGACAGGATCACGGCGTCCGGCCGGGCCATGCGGGCGGATACGCCCAGGGTCTCCGCCACCACCGGCTCCTTCCAGAGCGTGGCGGAGGAGGCCGTCAGATGGCCGCCGGCAGAGAAGCCGCAGACGGCAATGGCCGCGGGATTCACGCGGTATTCCGCTGCGTTCGCCCGGATGTGGGCGATGAGGCCGCAGAGTTCCATAAGCGCCGTGGGATAACGGGCGGGCTCGATGCTGTAGCGCAGGAGGAACACCTGGTATCCCTCCGCCAGAAATTCCAGAGCGATGGGGTCGGCCTCCCGGTCGGAGGTGAAGCGGTATGCGCCGCCCGGCACCACGATCATCACGGGGCGGGCGTCGTGCCCGGCCATCTCGGGGCTGTCCTCGTGGAGGTATGCCCGGATGCGGCAGGGGGTCGCGGGCTCCGGGATGCGGGGATTCATTTCAGATAACGTCAGTTCACGGAAAATCATCTTATCTCTCCTTCATCATGCGCTCGATGGTGCGGGCGGCGTCCTTTTTCGCGGCGTCCTCGCGCTTATCGTAGAGCTTTTTACCCTTGGCCAGGCCGATCTCCACCTTCACCCGGGGGCCCTTGAAATACACAGACAGCGGCACAATGGTACAGCCCTCCAGCCGCACCTGCTGGTGCAGCTTCAGAATCTCCCGCTTGTGCATCAAAAGGCGGCGGCTGCGGTCCGGGTCCCGGTTAAAGATATTGCCCTTTTCATAGGGGGAGATGTGCATCCCGTGGACAAAAATCTCCCCATTCTTCACGGCGCAGAAGGAGTCCTTCAGGTTCAGCGTCCCCTGCCGGATGCTCTTCACCTCCGTGCCGGACAACTCGATCCCGGCCTCGTATTTTTCCAGTATAAAATAATCATGAAATGCCTTGCGGTTAGACGCAGCGGTCTTAATCGATTCCTTCGCCATTTCGGTTCCCTCCTTTGGGGAATGGTAGTACGGGTATAGTATAGCAGAAAAGGAAAGAGAATGCAAAAGAATGATGCGGAAGAAAGACGTGGACAGGGGAGAGTTGACAGTGGACAGTGATGGAGTCGGCCGATGGCCGACGGATTTGGAAAGTCGGTATACTTGGCTCCCGCGGAACGAGGGAGCTGGGGATATATAGCGGATTCCAATCCGGTCGCGCAGCGACACCACAACTGTCCACTGTCAACTGTCAACTGTCCACTCAAAAGAAAAGAACCGCTTACGCGGTTCTTTCTTTTCTGACGAGTGTGTAGATAAATCCTGCGATGATCAAAAGCGCTGCGAACGTGCCGATGACGCTGCCGTGGCCGGTGAAGAGTTCGCCCAGCTGGTTCACCACGAGAGCCGCGGCGTAGGCCAGGACGGTCTGATAGCCTACGGCAAATAACGTCCACTTGCCGCTCTGCATTTCGCGGCGGATGGCGCCGATGGCGGCGAAGCAGGGGGCGCACAGGAGATTAAACACCAGGAAGGCATAGGCGCCGTGGGCGGTGAACATCTGGCGCAGGAGCTCCCACACTTCCGCGCCGTGCTCGGACACTTCGCCCGCACCCAGCAGCACGCCGAAGGTGCCCACCACGTTTTCCTTGGCCACCAGACCCGTCAGCGTGGCGACGGAGGCCTCCCAGTTGCCAAAGCCCAGCGGACGGAAGATCCAGGCGATCATACTGCCAAAGCTTGCCAGAATACTGCCGCTCATGTCCTCCACCATGCCGAAGCGGCCACCCACAAAACCAAAGTTCGACAGGAACCAGATCACCATGGAGGATAAGAGGATCACCGTGCCGGCCTTCTTGATAAAGCTCCAGCTTCTCTCCCACATGCTCCGCAGGAGATTGCGGACGGTGGGCATATGATAGGCGGGCAGCTCCATGACAAAGGCGGCGTCCTCGCCCCGGAACATTTTGAGTTTCTTAAGGATCAGGCCGGAGCACAGAACCGCCATGATGCCCACAAAGTACGCGCTGGGCGCCACCCACCAGGCCCCGCCGAACAGCGCGCCCGCGATTAGGGCGATCACCGGCAGCTTGGCGCTGCAGGGGACGAAGGAGGTGGTGATGACGGTCATGCGGCGGTCGCGCTCGCTCTCGATGGTGCGGCTGGCCATAATGCCGGGCACGGAACAGCCCGTACCGATGAGCATGGGAATAAAGCTCTTGCCGGAGAGACCGAACTTGCGGAAAATCCGGTCCATGATAAAGGCGATGCGCGCCATATAGCCGCAGGCCTCCAGGAATGCCAGGAAGAAGAACAAAACAAGCAGCTGCGGCACAAAGCCCAGCACCGCGCCGACGCCGCCGATGATGCCGTCCACGATCAGCCGCACCAGCCAGTCCGCCGTGCCGATCCCGGTGAGGAAGCCCTCCACCGCCGGGGGAATGATCTCCCCGAAGAGCACATCATTGGCCCAGTCCGTGGCCCAGGTGCCGATGGTGGTGACGGAGATATAATAGGTCAGAAACATCACTGCCGCGAAGATCGGCAGAGCCAGCCAGCGATTGGTCACAATGGCGTCGATTTTATCGGAAATCGTCACGCCGGAGGCATTTTTTCGGGTGTAACAGCGGCGGATCACGTCCGTGATGTAATTATAGCGTTCGTTGGTGATGATGCTCTCCGCGTCGTCGTCCAGCTCCCGCTCACAGCTTGCGATATCCTCCTCGATGTGGGCGATGGTCTCCGGAGAGAGACCCAGATACTCCTGCACGCGGCTGTCCCGCTCAAAGAGCTTCACGCTGTACCAGCGCTCCTGCCCGGCGGGAAGACTGTGATGCAGGGCTTCCTCGATGTGGGCCAGGGCGTGCTCCACGCTGCCGCAGAAATGATGGCGGTGGGATTCCGGCATCCGCATCTTGGCCTTGCCCACGGCGGCCGCCGCGGCCTCCGCCACGCCGGTGCCCTTGAGTGCCGAGATCTCGATGACCTCGCATCCCAGTTCTTTTGACAGGCGATGGATGTGGATCACGTCGCCCTGCTTCGTCACCACGTCCATCATGTTCACGGCGATGACGATGGGGATGCCCAGCTCGGCCAGCTGGGTGGTGAGATACAGATTGCGCTCCAGATTGGTGCCGTCCACAATATTGAGGATGGCGTCCGGCCGCTCGTTCACCAGAAACTGTCTTGCCACCACTTCCTCAGCGGTATAGGGGGAGAGGGAATAAATACCCGGCAGATCCACCACCACCACGTCCGTTTCTCCCCGGAGTGCGCCCTCTTTCTTCTCCACCGTGACGCCCGGCCAGTTGCCGACGAACTGGTTGGAGCCGGTGAGGGCATTAAAGAGTGTGGTCTTGCCGCTGTTGGGATTGCCCGCCAGGGCGATTTTCAGTGCCATATGTGCCTCCTTATTCCCCCGACAGGCCGCAAACCAGCCGTTAGCCGAGGGCAACCTCGTTTCTGGCACTATGTTAGCACAGGCTAACTTATTTGTCAAGAATAATTTGGAAAAAAATGATAAATTGCTGACGCGATAGGATATACGGCTGTTGCCGCGGCGGGTTCGTGATATTGCGGCGGTCGCCGCAGTGATATTCTGCCTTCGGCAGAGTGATATTTCCACAGGATGCGGGTTTCGCATTCTGCGGAAGTGATATTCTATTCGCCCCAAACTGCCCGCAGGCAATATCACTGGCGACAGCCAATATCACTGCGTAAGCAATAGAACTCGCCGCCAGGCGAATAGAACTGAAAAACGCCTTTGTCAAATGACAAAGGCGTTTTTCATGGTGGACACTAAGGGACTTGAACCCCTGACCCCCTGCACGTCAAGCAGGTGCTCTAGCCAACTGAGCTAAGTGTCCGTTTCAGACTCATATAGTATAGTATGGCGGCCACGGTTTGTCAAGTGTTTTCCCGTATTTTTTTCAGAATCCGGAGAATCCCCGCAAAAAAGCAGCGCCGCACTTAACACTCGTTAACATGACGGAAAACTTCTGCGAATTCTTAAGATTTTCTATATTTTTTCGCGGGCGCGGCATTGCCGATTTTCCCGGGATATGGTATGATATAGGGTGTTTACAGGGGATTCCCCATGGATTCCATGGAGCTTCCGGATGAATTTGCCGGATTTCCGGCACTTTTCCGTTTCCCTGCGACAGAGATTTTCAGAGTGAAAAAAGGGGGCATCCCCATGAAAGACCAAAAGAAACAGCCCTGGCTGCGGCGGCGGCACCGCATCGTGCGCACGCTTCTTTATCCCGTCATCGGGCCCATTGCCCGCCGGCGTTACGGCGTCACGATCCGCCGCTGTGACGACAGGCGCCAGTGCCTGATCTTACTCAATCACACCACGGCGTGGGACCAATTCTTTGTGGATCTGTCCTTCCGCCGTCCCATCTATTATATGGCCACGGAGGATATTTTCTCCATGGGGTGGCTGTCGAAGGTGATCCGCTGGCTGGTGGCGCCCATCCCCATCCGGAAGCAGACCACGGACGTCCAGGCCGTGATGACCTGTCTGCGCGTGGCGAAGGAGGGCGGCACGCTCTGCATCGCGCCGGAGGGCAACCGCACCTACAGCGGCGAGACCTGTTACATGAATCCCGCCATCGCGCCTCTGGTGAAAAAGCTGGGCCTGCCCATCATGCTCTATCGCATCGAGGGCGGCTATGGCGTCCAGCCCCGGTGGAGCGATGTGCTGCGCCGCGGCCGGATGCAGGCCGGCGTCTCCCGCATCATCGAGCCGGAGGAATACGCCGAGCTGAGCCCGGCGGCGCTCTTCGAGCTGATCCGCACGGAGCTGCACCGAAACGAAGCGGAGACCGGCGGGGAATTCACCCATCCGCGCCTGGCGGAGTATTTGGAGCGGATGCTCTATGTCTGCCCGGACTGCGGCTTTACGACGTTTGAGAGCCACGGCGACCGGGTGCGCTGCACCCGCTGCGGCCTTGAGGCGCAGTATCTCCCGGACAAGACCCTTCGCGGTATCGGGAAATCCCTCCCCTATCGCACGCTTCTGGACTGGTATCGGGGGCAGGAGGACTTTGTCAACGCCTATGACCCCATGGCGCACACCGACGCGCCGCTTTATGAGGACACGGTCCGGCTCTCCGAGGTCATCGTGTTCCAGCGGAAGAACCTTCTCACGAAATCCGCTGCCGTGCGCCTCTTTGGCGACCGGGTGGAACTGGACGGGGAGCGCTATCCCTTTGGGGAGCTTGGCGCCATCACGGTGCTGGGCCGGAACAAGTGCAATATTTATACGAAAGACCGGCTCTTCCAGTTAAAGGGCGACCGGCGCTTTAACGCCCTCAAGTATGTACAGCTATATAATCGCTATAAAAATCTGACAACAGGTGACGGAAATGGCAAATTTTTGGGACTTTAATGTATGGGGCTTCATGAACCTTCTGGCCGTGATCTTCTTAGGACTCCTGGCGGCCAATGCCCTGAAACGCAAGATCCGCATTCTCCAGGCATCCCTGATCCCCACGTCGGTTCTGGCGGGACTTTTGCTTCTGGCGGTGTCCAGTGTCTATCGCTACATCACCGGCGACGTCTTTTTTGACACGCCCTTCTTCGGCGGCAACGGCATGATGACCCTCGAAGTGCTGACCTATCACACGCTGGCCCTGGGCTTCATCGCCTCCACCCTGAAGGCCGGCAGCGGCAAGCTGTCGAAAAAGCGCTCCATCGAGATCTTCAACACCGGCGTCACCACTGTGTCCACCTATCTCCTCCAGGCCGTGGTGGGCATGGGCATCACCCTGATCGCCGCGTGGATTCTGAAGGACTTCTTCTCTGCGGCAGGCGTGCTGCTGCCCTTTGGCTTTGGCCAGGGCACCGGCCAGGCCATGAACTACGGCACCATTTATGAGACGGAGCACGGCTTTGCAGGCGGCAAGAACTTCGGCCTCACCATTGCGGCCCTGGGCTTCCTGTCCGCGGCCTTCGGCGGCGTGTTCTACTTAAATCTCTTAAAGCGCCGTGGCCGCATCCAGGTCATCGGCGGCGAGAAGAGCGAGGGCAGCCTCCGCTTTTCCGAGATCCAGCAGGAGAACGAGATCCCCATGCAGGGCAGCATGGACAAACTCACCGTCCAGATCGCCCTCATCGCGGTGGCATACTTCGTGTCCTATCTCCTGATGCTGGCCCTGGGGATGATCCTGCCCGGCATGCGCAGCGTCATCTATGGCTTCAACTTCCTCCTGGGCGTTCTGGCCGCCACACTGGTGAAGGTGGTTCTGAACCTCCTGAAAAAATCCGGTCTCGGCACGAGAGTCTACACCAATGACTTCCTCATGACCCGCGCCAGCAATTTCTTCTTCGACCTCATGGTGGTGGCGGGCATCGCGGTGATCCGGCTGGACATCCTCGAGAGCTATTGGGGCGTGATCCTGCTCCTGGGCGTGGCGGGCCTTCTCTTCACCTATCTCTATAACCGCTTCGTGGCGAAAAAGCTCTTCCCCGATTATCAGGAGGAGCAGTTCCTCATGATGTACGGTATGCTCACCGGCACCGCCAGCACCGGCGTCATCCTGCTGCGCGAGCTGGACGGCGACTTCAAGACCCCCGCGGCGGATAATCTGGTGTACCAGAACTTCCCCGCCATCGTCTTCGGCTTCCCCATGATGCTCCTGGCCACCCTGGCCCCCGTCAAACCCCTCCTCACCTACGGCATCCTGGTGGCCTTCTTCATTGTCATGAACGTGATTTTGTTCAGAAGCTACCTGTTTAAGAAAAAGAACCGCTGAAAAAAGGCTCCCTTCGGGGAGTTTTTTTTATTGATAATTGAAAATGGAAAGTTGAAAATTGCGGTGTCGGCAGAGCCGACGGATTGGGAAGAAAGGTTGCGGAGAGAATATTGTAGGGGACGGCGTCGCGGGCGTCCCACTCCGAAGGTCTGCACAAGGAAATGGGATGTCTGTAGGGACACCCGTCCCCGGGTGTCCACCGGTGCGTCGTGCGGAATCGCTCTGCGCGGGCCCTCTCAGTCGCCTCCGGCGCCAGCTCCCCCGGAGGGGGAGCCAAGCTTGGCGTTTGCAGAATCCGAAAGTCTGCGCATCCCCCTTCCTCACTTGGCTCCCCCTTTGGGGGAGCTGTCAGCGAAGCTGACTGAGAGGGTCCCCGCAGTTTGGTTCTGATCCGCAGGAACGGAACGCCCGCGACGCCGTCCCCTACAAACGTCACCCCATTACCCCGGTACGAACCCGCACACGGGGCGATGTGGGCATCGCCCCCCTACATTTTGAATCCGTCGGCCATCGGCCGACACCTTACTTCTTCACTCTTCACTCTTCACTATTCACTAAAAAAAGACTCCCCGAAGGGAGTCTTTTTTACTTTGTGCGTTGTCGTGACGATTATTTGGATAACCGACACGCTCTGTGGCGGATTGCCTGCGCTGCTTAGCGCTTGCCGAAGTCGAAGCCCCAGCTCTTCTCCAGCTCTTTCAGGCGGAAGAAGCTCTCCTTGGGTTCGAAGTCCTCGGTGAAGAGGCCGGATGCGGGGACATAGCCCGGGTCGGCGAAGCTCCACATGGTGATGGCTTCGATCTCGGGGTGAGAATAGGTGACGGTGTAGAACTGCTCCACCCAGTCTGCCTGGAGGCGCTCGTTCCAGCCCATCTCATGCCACAGGCCGTAGTACATATACTGCAGGCAGTAGATGTCGCCGGGGGTGGTGTTGGGACGGACTTCCTTCTCGAAGGACGGCACGCCCAGCTCCGTCATATGGATGCGCTTGCCAAACTTCTGGAAGCGCTCATACAGCTTATCAATGGCCAGCATATCGCGGGCGGGGTTATAAAGCTGCATACCGATGGCTTCGTACTGGGTGCCCAGCTCTTCGAGCTTTTCAATGGCGGTGTACGGCACCAGGTTGCGCTCCCAGGTGGGGCCCCACTGGGTGCGGCCGTCGGCGGCGTTCTCACCAAACATGAAGCAGGTGTTGACGACGGCATTCACGTCCGGATCGGCCTCGTGCATGGCGTCGCAGCAGAACTTGGTCATCATGGTCTGCTGGTCCTGGGTCAGGTTATAGGAGTTGCACCAGTCATGGTTCTCGTTGATGGCATCGTAATAGCGGATGCGGCCCTTATAGCGCTTGACGGTACGGTTGATGGTACGGTCGATCTCGCGCTTGATGGAGCCATCTTCCCACTTCAGGGTCTTGGTCCACTCGGGCATACCGGCGGTATGTGCCCACCACAGCGGGTGGCCCTTCGTGGTGATGCCGGACTTTTCAAATTCATCCTGCAGATAGTCGAGATAGGAGAAGTCGGGCTTGCCGTATTCCTTCTCGAGGTTTCCGAGGTAGAAGGGCAGCGTTGCATAGTTAAAGACAGAGTCGAAGTTCTCCTTCATCTTGGGCATGCCGGCATAATCCAGGCACTTGCCGCCGCGGCCGTTCCACTCACGGGCGCCGGTGTAAGGATAGGAGAAGCCGCCAACACCGAAGAGGATGTCGTCGCGCTTGCCGAATTTCTTGATTCTGGCCTGGGCGCGCTCCACCGCGGCCAGCTCGCCGCTCCACATACCGGCGGCCAGAGCCAGCATATTGTATGCCGGGGCCTTTGCCGGATTGGCCTCTGCCAGCTGCAGATTGGCCTTTGCGTCACGCAGCATGGACAGGCACTTGGGGGACGGATCAAATTCCTTGCCTGCGATCACTTCGTCCACTTCCACGATACGGGAAGCCGCAGCCTCGTGGATGAAATCCACTTCGTCGTTCACGCCATAGCCCTGGCCGCCGTTGTCGGCCTTGATCCACATGCCGTAGCCATAACCCGGCACTTTCAGCTTGGCGTGCAGCATCACGGGTCCTTCCGGCACCTCCAGATTGACCGTGGCATCATAATCGATCTGTGCCTTACGGATATACGGCACATAGTTCAGATCACTGGCGTACAAGGAAACGATCTCGTCACGGGAGACGTAATTGCCGTCAGCGCCCAGAATTTTGACTCTCAGCATGGATATTCCCCTTTCTCTCAAGCTGTATATACAGCTTTATTTCAGCTTCATCATATCATAACTATCCAAAAAAGCAAGAGCTTTTTCCATTTCTGTTGGTAATTTTTGCAAACTTGCGGATGATTTCCGAATGCGCCCCGGCGCAGTTTTCCGCCGTTTTCGGTATTCTCCGCATTCTTCACCAAATTATCCCTCAAAAAACGCCCGGAATTCGGCTTTTTCCCGCTTGTCTGATACAAATAAAAGTGGTATTCTTATGGACGGTTCAAAAACGATAAAGAATCCCGAAAGGAAATTCCCCTCTATGGAAACACTGCTTTCAATCTCCGTGGCCCTGATGGCGGGCCTTCTCTTTTCCCGTGTCGTGAAGGCCATCAAGCTGCCGGCCGTCACGGGCTATCTCATCGCCGGTATCCTCATCGGCCCGTACTGCCTGGGCCGTCTCGGCATCCCGGGCCTCGGCTTTGCCACCCATGAAATGGTAAAGCTTCTCGATCCCCTGTCTCAGGTGGCGCTGGGCTTTATCGCCTTTGCCATCGGTAATGAGTTCCGCGTCAGCCAGCTGAAACAGATCGGCCGCGCCGCCGCGGTCATCGCCCTGTTCCAGGCCCTGGCCGCCACCCTTCTGGTGGACGCCGCCCTCATCGGCCTACACTTCCTGATCCCGGACACCCTGACCCTGGAGACCGCTATCGTCCTGGGCGCCATCGCCACGGCCACCGCCCCCGCCGCCACCCTCATGGTGGTGCGCCAGTATAAGGCCAAGGGTAAGGTCACCTCCATCCTCCTGCCCATCGTGGCTCTGGACGACGCCATCGGCCTCGTGGTGTTCGCCATCTCCTTCGGCATCGCCAAAACCATGCTCAGCGGCAACCTGAATCTGGTCTCCGTCATTGTGGAGCCGATTCTGGAGGTCATCTGTTCTCTGGGTCTGGGCCTTCTCATGGGCGTGCTCTTCTCCCTCTTCCAGAAGTGGTTCCGCTCGAACAGTAAGCGTCTGGTCCTCTCCGTCACCTTTGTCATCATGACCGTGGCCCTCTCCATGCTGAAGTTCCAGGTCTGCGGCGTGCATATCGGCTTCTCTTCTCTCCTGGTCTGCATGATGCTGGGCTCTGTGTTCTGCAATATCTGCGACTTCTCCCCGGAGCTCATGGAAAAGACCGACAAGTGGACGGCGCCGCTCTTTGTGCTGTTCTTCGTGCTTTCCGGTGCGGAGCTGGAGCTCTCCGTCTTTACGCAGTTTTCCATCGTGCTGGTGGGCGTGGTGTACATCATTGCCCGTTCCATCGGCAAATGCTGGGGCGCCAGAGTCAGCGCCCGCTTTATGCACTGTGATCCCATGATCGTGAAGTATCTGGGCATCACCCTCCTGCCCCAGGCCGGCGTGGCCCTGGGCATGTCCCTCACCGCCGCCCAGACCCTGGGCGACGCAGGCAGCCTCATCCGCAATGTCTCCCTCTTCGCCGTCCTGGTCTATGAACTGGTCGGCCCCCTGCTCACCAAGATCGCCCTCACCCGCGCCGGCGAAATCGTCCCCAAAGCCGTCGCCGTGGCGGACGAAGAAGACGACGAGTAAGCAAAAAAAGAACCGCTTCGGCGGTTCTTTTTTTGAGTGAAGTTTTCCCTGTGGGAAAGTGAAGTGTTGCCTGCGGCAACAGGATTTGGATCCGCCGGGCACCCTTGGCTCCCCCTTTGGGGGAGCTGTCAGCGAAGCTGACTGAGAGGGTTCACCGTACGGTGATGCAGAATCGCACCGGCGGACCCTCTCAGTCTCGCCTGCGGCGAGCCAGCTCCCCCTCTGGGGGAGCCAAGCATACCGCTTTTCCCAACTCCGTCGGCCACCGGCCGACACCTCACTTCTTCACTCTTCACTATTCACTCTTACTTCAAAAAAAGAGCCCCCGTACGGGGCTCTTTTTTCTTACCATCTGCCGTAGTGGACGAGCGTTTCATCATAGAATCCCTTGGCGGCGGGGGTTTCTGCCGGATAGCCCATGGGGATGGCGCAGAAGGGGACGACGCCTTCGGGGAGGCCCAGGAATTCGGTGGCACCCTTCACACGGCTCTCCACCGGGTGGATGCCGCACCAGCAGGTGCCGATGCCCATGTCCCATGCCTGGAGGATCAGGTTCTCCGCGGCGGCGCCGCAGTCGTTGAGTAAGTTGCCGGGGGCCTGCTTTTCCTCGATGCCCAGAATGATGATCACGGCCTGGGCGGTTTCATAGCTCTTCTGGCCGCCCTCGAACTCGCCGACTTTCCGGATGTCCTCGGGATCGGTGATGACCACGAACTCCCACGGGCGGGTATTCCGCGCCGAGGGCGCAAACATCGCGGCCTCCAGCATCATATGGATCTGCTCCTCCGTAATGGGCCGGGTAGGATCAAACTGGCGCACACTGCGCCGCGTCAGGATGGCTTCACGAGTCGTCATGATTCTTTCTCCCTTCATAGTTCCCCGCACAAGACGCGGGGTTATTTTGGGTATAGTATAACACGAGGGGGAGGGAAATGCAAAGTTCAGAATGCAGAATTCATGATTACAGGGGAGAGTTTAGAGTTGATAGTGGACAGTGGACAGGGGTGGTGTCGGCCGCAGGCCGACGGATTTAGAATGTAGGGGACGGCGTCGCGGGCGTCCCGTGTACGTTTCCGCACGACGCACCGGTGGGCCCTCTCAGTCGCCTACGGCGCCAGCTCCCCCAAAGGGGGAGCCAAGGGTTCCCCGCGGATCCAAAATCCGTCGGGCATCGCCCGACACCACAACTGTCCACTGTCCACTCTCCACTCTCCACTCTCCCCTGTAATCATGAATTCTGCATTCTGAACTTTGCATTCCCTCCCCCCTCGTGCTATACTACTTCTATCAAGCACCAACCACAGAACGACCAACCATTGTGCGAAAACGGAGGAACATTGTGGCGAAGCGGGTTTTTTTGATTGTTTTAGATAGTTTTGGCATTGGGCATGCGCCGGACGCGGCGGAGTTTGGGGACCGGGGGGCGAACACGCTCAGAAGCTGTATTGCCACCGGGCGGCTTTCGGTGCCGCATCTCTGCCGGATGGGGCTCTCGCATCTGCCGGGGGCGGAGGGACTGCCCCGGGTGGAGGCGCCCATGGGCGCCTATGGCCGTCTGCGGGAGCTGTCCCGGGGCAAGGACACCACCGTGGGCCATTGGGAGCTCTGCGGCCATGTGTCCCCCGCGCCCCTGCCCACCTATCCGGAGGGCTTTCCGCCCGAACTCATTGCGGAGTTCTCCCGCCGCACCGGGCATGAGGTGGTGTGCAATCTGCCGTACTCCGGCACCGCGGTGATCGAGGACTACTGGCAGGCGCAGCGGGAGCGCGGCGCCCTCATCGTCTACACCTCCGCGGACTCTGTGTTCCAGATTGCCGCCCACGAGGAATGGATCGGCCTGGACGAGCTCTATCGCTGCTGCCGCATCGCCCGGGAACTCCTCACCGGGGCGCACGGCGTGGGCCGGGTCATCGCCCGCCCCTATGTGGGCGAGCCGCCCCACTTCACCCGCACGGGCAACCGTCACGATTATTCCCTCCTGCCCCCGGCGGTGCTGCTGCCGGAGCGGCTGCAGCGGGCGGGCCTTGACGTCATCGGCGTGGGGAAGATCAGCGATATCTTCGCGGGCGTGGGCATCACGGAGAGCCATCCCACCAGCGGAAACGCCGAGGGTCAGGCGCGGCTTTTAGAGCTGGCGGGACGGGAGTTCCACGGGCTCTGCTTTGTGAATCTGGTGGATTTTGACAGCAAATACGGCCACCGGCGGGACGCCGTGGGCTATGCCGAGGCCCTCTCCGCCTTTGACGAGACCCTGGGCCGCCTGTTCCCCCTGCTCCGCCCCGACGACCGCCTCCTCATCACCGCCGACCACGGCTGCGACCCCGGCTATTCCGGCACCGACCACACAAGAGAGATGGTACCCCTCCTCACCGCTGGCGGGGAGATGCAGGGAAGAATGCCGGACGGCGTGTTCGCGGATGTGGCAAGGATGGTGGAGGAAGCGCTGGGAGTGGACAGTTGACAGTGGAGAGTGGACAGTAGGGGACGGCGTCGCAAGCGTCCGTGTGCGATTCTGCACGCACTGCGGCGGACCCTCTCAGTCACGGCTATCGCCGTGCCAGCTCCCCCAAAGGGGGAGCCAAGAAAAGCGTTTGCAGAATCGAAAAGTCTGCGCATCCCCATTCCCACTTGGCTCCCCCAGAGGGGGAGCCAAGTGGGAATGGGGATGCGCAGTTCGAACCCGCAGAGCGTGGGACGCCGGGGACGCCGTCCCCTACATTTTGAATCCGTCGGCGCAGCCGACACCTTCATTCATCATTTCTCATTCCTCATTTCTCACTAAAAAAAGAACCCTCCCGGGTTCTTTTTTTACTTCCACCGTCCTACGGGACAGGCGCTCTTTTTCTTTGCAGACCTTGCCTGGACGTAGCAGCCGCATTTGAGGCAGGTGTAGCCCACGCGGTGGGGGCAGGGTTCGCAGACGGCGAGGCGGGCCTCATATGCCTCCGGGCTGACGCGGAGGTCTTCGTCCATTTCTTCGAGATACCGGTCTAATACCTCCGCCAGTTCCCGGTCGGACACCGGGACCTCCAGACAGCGGCGGCAGAGGATCTCTGCGCTTTGGTACAACTTGACTCTATTTTCCATGTGTTTTGCCACATCCTTTGTTGCAAGTTTTGCCGGGAGATGGTATGATATGCTCAAGAACAAACGCCCCGGCCACTTCATTAAAGCATATTCCGCCAAAGAATGCAAGGCCGGACGGACAGGAAAATAAGGAGGAACACGATGCGTTACATAGTCAATCCCAAAATGAAAGGCGCCTACATTCATCCCGAAGTGTACGGCAACTTCTCGGAGCATCTGGGCCGCTGCATTTATGACGGCATTTATGTGGGCGAGCATTCCGACATCCCCAATGTCAACGGCATGCGCACCGATATCGTCGAGGCCCTGAAGAACATGAAGCTCCCCGTGCTGCGCTGGCCGGGCGGCTGTTTCGCCGATGAATACCACTGGAAAGACGGCATCGGCCCCAAGGAAAACCGCAAGAAGATGATCAACACCCACTGGGGCGGCGTGGTGGAGGACAACTCCTTCGGCACCCATGAGTTCTTTGAGCTCTGCCGCCAGATCGGCTGTGAGCCCTATGTCAACGGCAACGTGGGCTCCGGCACCGTGCAGGAAATGCAGGAGTGGGTGGAATACATGAACTCCCCCGCCATTTCTCCCATGGCCAATCTCCGCCGCGAAAACGGCCAGGACGAGCCCTGGGGCCTGAAGTATTTCGCCGTGGGCAACGAGAACTGGGGCTGCGGCGGCCACATGACCGCGGCACACTATGCCGACGAGTATCGCCGCTACGCCACCTATGTCCGCAACTACACCGACAAGCGCGTGTATAAGATCGCCTGCGGCCCCGGCCAGCATCCCTACTGGGATTGGACCGAGACCCTCATGCGCGAGGCAGGCAGCCTCATGAACGGCCTGTCCCTGCACTACTATACCGTTCCCGGCGAGGACTGGAAGCACAAGGGCAGCGCCACCGACTTCACCGAGGACGAATACTACAAGACTCTCGGCAAGGCCCACTTCATTGAGCGCCTGATCCGCGAAAGCGGCGCCATCATGGACATCTACGATCCCGACAAGAAGGTCGGCCTCATCGTGGACGAGTGGGGCACCTGGTTCGACGTAGAGCCCGGCACCAACCCCGGCTTCCTCTACCAGCAGAGCACTATGCGCGACGCCCTCGTTGCCGGTATCTCCCTGAATATCTTCAACAAGGCCGCCGACCGCGTCCATATGGCCAACATTGCCCAGCTCATCAACGTTCTCCAGGCCGTGATCCTCACGGACGGTGACAAGATGATCCTCACCCCCACCTATCACGTCTTTGAGATGTTCAAGACCCACCAGGGCGCACATCTCGTAGACTCCGCCCTCTCCGCCCCCACCTTCGATCGTGACGACATCGTGCCCGCCGCCGCAAAGCGCGGCCCCGAGGCCGCCTATAAGACCCCCTACGTTATGGAGTCCGCGTCCGTGGCCGAGGACGGCACCATCACCGTCACCATCGCAAACCTCTCCGCCACCGAGGCCCAGCCCGTGGAGATGCGTCTGGACGGCGTGGAGGCCAAGCTCATTGAGGCCAGAGTCCTCACCGGCGACATCCACGACAAGAACGAGTTCGATAATCCCGATGCAGTCAAGCCCGTGTGCTTCAAGAAGGACGTCAAGGTGGATGCAGCCTGCAACGGCACCGAAGTCACCTACACCCTCCCGGCCTGCAGCGTCGCAGTGCTGAGATTTGAAGCATAAGGCCACTAAGTGGCGGTAATACGCCACAGAGCGCGTGCGGGAAAGAAATGAATCGCACGACAACGCACAAAGTAAAAAAGACTCCCTTCGGGGAGTCTTTTTTTATCTGCAGTTGACAGTGGACAGTTGAAAATGAAGGTGTCGGCTCCGCCGACGGGATTCAAAATGTAGGGGACGGCGTCCTCGACGTCCCGTTCCTGCGATTCTGCACACCGCCGCGGGGACCCTCTCAGTCTCGCCTGCGGCGAGCCAGCTCCCCCAAAGGGGGAGCCAAGTGAGGACGGGAATGCGCAGACTTTCGGATTCTGCAAACGCCAAGCTTGGCTCCCCCTTCGGGGGAGCTGGCGCCGCAGGCGACTGAGAGGGCCCGCGCAGAGCGATTCCGCACGACGCACCGGTGGACACCCGGGGACGGGTGTCCCTACAGACATCCCATTTCCTTGTGCAGACCTTCGGAGTGGGACGTCGAGGACGCCG
>SVLW01000024.1 GCA_015067705.1 Oscillospiraceae bacterium | reverse complement strand
TGGTCAACGAATACGAGGGCACGCTGCCCCTCTTCCATTTCGATATGTACCGCCTGTCCGGCCCCGATGATCTCTACGGCATCGGCTGGGACGATTATCTCCGTCGGGGCGGCGTCTGTGCAGTGGAATGGAGCGAGCGTGCAGAGGATCTTTTGCCGGAGGACTGCATTTTTGTGGATATCCGCACGCAGGATGAGGACTCCCGCGTGATCACCATCACCGGCAGGGAAGTGGAGGCGGAGTGATGAGAATACTGGCGTTTGAAAGCTCTGCCGTGGGCGCGTCTGTTGCGTATTTCCGCGACGGCATGCCCGTGGCCACGGCGTTCCAGGCCTCCGGCCTCACCCACAGCCGCACGCTGCTGCCCATGATGGAGTCCCTTCTCCAAAATGCCGGGCTCACCATGGCGGATGTGGATCTTCTGGCGGTTTCTCACGGCCCCGGCTCTTTCACGGGACTGCGCATCGGCGTCAGCCTGGTGAAGGGTCTTGCCTTTGCGGAAGATCTTCCGTGTGTTGGCGTCTCCACGCTGGAGGCGCAGGCCTACTCTATGCCCCGCATGGATGCCGTGCTCTGCGCCGTGATGGATGCCCGCGCCGGACAGGTGTATAACGCCCTCTTTGATCTCTCCGGAGAACAGCCCGTGCGAATGTGCGAAGACCGCGCCATTACCGTGGCGGAACTGCGGGCGGAGCTTGAGAAGATCACGCGTCCCATTGTGCTCATGGGGGACGGCGCCCATCTGTTGGCAGATTGCGGCGAGTTGGCCGTGCCCCATCTCAGAATGCAGAATGCCTGCGGCGTTGCCCGGGCGGCGGAGCGGCTTTATCGCCCGGATGCCGGATTCACGGCCGCGGCGCTTCGGCCGGAATACCTGCGTCTGCCTCAGGCAGAGCGGGAACGACTGGCCAGAGAAAAAGAACAGGAAAGGAAGCAGACCTTATGAAAGTCATCGTTGGAGCAGATTCCGCAGGTTTCGTCCTGAAAGCTCCCCTGATCCGCCATCTGGAGGAACAGGGCATCGAAGTGAAAGATATCGGTATTTTCTATAACGAGGCCGGAGAGCTCACCGATCCCGCACAGCGCGATTATCCCGTCGTGGCGCAGCAGGTTGCCCGTCCCGTGGCAGCAGGGGAGTATGACTTCGGCATCATCCTCTGCGGCACCGGCATCGGCGTGGGCATGACCGCCAACAAGATCGCCGGCATCCGCGCAGCCACTGTTGTCACCGCATTTGAAGCCAAGTTCACCCGTCTCCATAACGACGCAAACGTGCTCTGCATGGGCGGCCGTGTCATCGCACCGGAAACCGCCTGCGAGTTGGCCGACATCTTCCTGCATACGGAGTTTGAAGGCGGCCGTCACCAGCGCCGTGTGGACATGATGAACGCTCTGGACTGATATGGCAGCGGCAAAAACCAATGCCGTCCGTCTTTTGGAGGCCGCCGGCATTTCCTTCCGGACGGAGGAATATGAAGTAGACGAAGAGGATCTCTCCGGCGTCCATGCCGCGGAAGTAGTGGGAATGCCGCCGGAGCAGATGTTCAAGACCTTGGTGGCAAAAGGTGACCGCAACGGCATCAATGTCTTCTGTATTCCCGTGGCGGAATCTCTGGATCTCAAAAAGGCCGCCGCCGTCAGCGGCAACAAGAGCCTTGAGATGGTGCATGTCAAAGACCTTCTGGGCCTCACCGGGTATATCCGCGGCGGATGCAGTCCCGTGGGCATGAAAAAGCAGTACCCTACCTATATCGACGAGACCTGTATTCTCTTTGACGAGATCGCGGTCAGCGCCGGCAGACGGGGCCTGCAGCTTCTGATTTCCCCGGACGCCCTCTGCGAATTTGTTCATGCCCGCCAGGCCGCCCTCACGGTCTGAGCCACCGATCTCTCGTCAAAATCCAAAACTGTATAAATGCTACGAAACTTCCACGCATTTCAGCGTGGAAGTTTACTATAATCACTTGCGTTTCCCTGAGACATGTTGTATAATTTACTACGATAGTATCGGTATAACCGATCAAATGGATGGAGGTATACGAAATGAATAACATCCCTGTCGTAAAACTGGGTATCATCGCGGTCAGCCGTGACTGTTTCCCGATTCAGCTCAGCGAGCGTCGTCGTGCAGCGATCGTTGCTGCCTGCGGCCAGAAGGAACTGGAAATCTACGAAGCAAAGACCACCGTTGAGAACGAGGTCGATATGCTGAAGGCTGTTGAGGAAGTCAAGGCTGCCGAGTGTAACGCTCTGGTGGTTTTCCTGGGCAACTTTGGTCCGGAAACTCCCGAAACCCTGATTGCTAAGTATTTTGATGGCCCCTGCATGTATGTTGCAGCTTCCGAAGGCGACGGCGACCTGATCAACGGCCGCGGCGACGCATATTGCGGCGTTCTGAACTGCTCCTACAACCTGGGCATGCGCCACCTCAAGGCATACCTGCCTGAGTATCCTCTCGGCACTGCTGATGAAATCGCCGGCATGATCGCAGAGTACATCCCGATCGCCCGCGCCCTCATCGGTGTCAAGAACCTGAAGATCATCACCTTCGGTCCGCGTCCGCAGGACTTCTTCGCTTGTAATGCTCCCATCAAGGGCCTCTACGAGCTGGGTGTCGAAGTGGAAGAAAACTCCGAGCTTGACCTGCTGGTTGCTTATAAGGCACACGCCAACGATCCTCGTATCCCCGAGGTCTGCGCTGACATGGCTGCTGAAATGGGCGAAGGCAAGTACTATCCGGACCTGTCCGCTCGTATGGCTCAGTTTGAGCTGACCCTCCTTGACTGGGCTGAGGAGCACAAGGGCGCTCGTAAGTATGTCGCATTTGCTGACAAGTGCTGGCCGGCATTCCCGTCCCAGTTCGGCTTTGAGCCCTGCTATGTGAACTCCCGCCTGACCGCTCGCGGCATCCCGGTTGCCTGCGAAGTGGATATCTACGGTGCACTGTCCGAGTACATCGGCGCCTGCATCTCCGGCGACGCAGTGACCCTGCTCGACATCAACAACACTGTTCCTGCTTCCATGTACGAGGAGCAGATCAAGGGCAAGTATGACTATGCTCTGAACGACACCTTCATGGGCTTCCACTGCGGCAACACCCCGTCCTGCAAGCTCTGTGACGATCGTTCCATCTACTACCAGCTGATCCAGCATCGTGTTCTCGAGCCCGAAGGCTCCGAGCCCGACATCAGCCGTGGTACTCTCGAAGGCGATATCGCTCCGTCCGACATCACCTTCTACCGCCTGCAGTGCGACAGCCAGGGCGTCCTCCGTGCATACATTGCAGAGGGTGAAGTTCTGGATGTCACCACCGGCAGCTTCGGCGGCCGCGGCGTGTTCGCCATCAAGGAAATGGGCCGCTTCTATCGCCACGTCCTCGTGGAGAAGGGCTATCCGCACCATGGCGCCGTTGCATTCGGCCACTTCGGCAAGGCTCTGTTTGAGGTCTTCAAGTTCCTCGGCATCGAGGACATCGGCTTCAACCAGCCCAAGGGCATGCTCTACAAGACCGAGAATCCCTGGGCATAAGTCTGCCTGACTGTTTGATTTTTGAAACAGGCTCCCATTTTGGGAGCCTGTTTTTCTATGCAAAAAAGCCGGAATCTCCGGCAATATTACCAGAATACATCCTCCTCTTATTGACGCGGTTCGTGCTTTTTGATATACTGTTATTGTGAATTAAGCGGTATTGAACAGAAAGGGGAGGGATCTGATGCGGGGTGCTTTGAAAGGTGTTCTTCTTTATGGCTTGATTCTGCTGGCCATTGCGGCGGTGGGGCTTGTGATCCTTGTGGTTCCGGAGCCGCCGCAGATCGATGAGGGTATCCTGGATACCGTGACGCTGGAAAACGGGCGCTTCGCCCTGGACGGTCTGACGGCAGAAATGAGCGAGGCCGACGTGGCGGCGTCTCTGGATGCCCGCAACCTGGTCTATACCTCCAGTCGGGATGCAGACGTCGTTTGGGTGCAGAATATGCGGGACGCCTGGCTCTCCCTGGCGGATGCCACCCGCATCCGGGAACTGGGAGCG
This sequence comes from Oscillospiraceae bacterium, assembly GCA_015067705.1. Taxonomy (GTDB): domain Bacteria; phylum Bacillota; class Clostridia; order Oscillospirales; family QAMX01; genus Allobutyricicoccus. Next base: position 26,149 of record SVLW01000024.1, on the reverse strand, counting down.
GTAACGATGCGGCGCAGCTATTATTTTGAAAATGACAGGCTGACTTCCGTCGAACTGGAAGGAAAGCCCACGAAAAAGCAAAGCGCCGATACGATCGAGGGATTTGAGGTATTGCGGGAGACGCTGGATCAAGCCTTCTTCCCCCACAGCCGCAAGCTGGGCGATTCTGTCTCGGCCGTCAGCGGCGTCACTTATGAGTGGCAGGGCGAGGAGGGTTCCCGCCTGCTCCTGTCCGGCAGCACCGACGCGGCAGGGAAACTCTCCATTCTGATTCGCATTACGGTGTAAACACGTTTTACGGAAAGAGGAGGTGCCATGAGATGAAAGAACTGTTCAAAAGCTTCGCAAAGGATATCCTGAAGTATCTGCTGGGGCTTGCCGCAGTGGCGGCGGTGATCGGCGTGATCCTCTTCTTTGCCACACGTCCCCAGATCTCCGGCAGTATCCTGGATACCGTCACACAGGAGAACGGCGCATTTGTCTTTGACGGCCTCCGGAAAGGTATGACGGAGGCGGAAGTGCGTGCACATCTGGACGCGCGGGAACTCTTCTATTTCTCTCCCGATGAATCAAAGCCCTATGGTGCGCTGGTGGGGGACCGATGGCTCACCGTTTCTGACGAGGAACGGATTGAAGAGCTGGGCCGCGTCACCATCCGCCGCACCTATTATTTCGAGGATGACGCACTGAGCTATGTGGAACTGGAAACCGTGGCGGTCAAAAACCGGGTGCAGGATGATCTGCAGCGGGTGGATGATCTGATTCGCCGGTTGGAGGAGGCATTTGGCCCCGGTGAAAACGAATTTGCCGGTTCCGTCTTTGACATGGGCGAGACCCATTTTGTCTGGGCGGGGGAGGCGGGCACTTCGCTGCGCCTGATCTCCCATTATTATGAGACTGAGGACTGGGTGAAACTCTCGAAAAATTCCGCGGCTACCTATTCCGAACACCTGGATGTGATCATTCGGATCACGCTGTAAGGTCCTTTTGGGCGATAATCTGCGGGATCTGCGCTCCACTGGGAAGATTGACGCAAGTTCTCTGACCCGAGGGAAAAGCATTGCTTTTCCCTCGGGTCTTTCCTATAATGAGAGTAATCACATATTCTGAGAGGAATCCTTTATGGCGGTTTTATTTGTCAATGAAGCAAGAACCTATTCCAAGATCAACCGTAATATCTACGGTCACTTCACCGAGCATCTGGGCAACTGTATCTACGGCGGTATCTATGTGGGCGAGGACAGCCCCATCCCCAATGTGCGCGGCATTCGTTCCGACGTGGTGGAGGCTTTGAAGAAGATCCGCGTTCCCATCGTGCGCTGGCCGGGCGGCTGCTTTGCAGAGTATTATAGCTGGATGGACGGCATCGGCCCCAAGGAAAACCGCAAGTGCATCGTCAACACTTCCTGGGGCGGCGTCACCGAGGATAACTCCTTCGGCACCCATGAATTCCTGGACTTCTGCGACCAGATCGGCTGTGAGCCCTATATCACCGGCAATGTCTGCGCCGGCGATCCCCGGGAGCTCAGCGACTGGCTGGACTACGTCAATTTCGCCGGCAAGTCCCCCATGTCCGATCTGCGCCGTGAAAACGGCCGTGAGGAGCCGTGGAACGTGAAGTACGTGGGTATCGGTAACGAAAACTGGGGCGGCGGCGGCAATATGCGCCCGGAATACTATTCCGATATCTTCCGTCAGTTCGCCTCCTATATCCGCCGCAATAACCGCGGCCTCTACACTGTGGCCTGCGGCGCCAACGGCGCGGACTATGAGTGGACCGAAAAGCTGATGCAGATCGTGGGCCCGTACATGAACGGCCTGGCCCTGCATTTCTACACCATGCCCGAATACTATGCCAATATCGAGCGCTGGCCCTGGGAGAAGAAGGGCCCGGCCACCGGCTTTGACCTTGGCAATTACTATCGCACGCTGTCCCGCACCCTGGACATGGATCCCCTGATCGAAAAGACCAAGGCCATCATGGATATCTATGATCCGGAGCGGAAAGTGGATCTGGTGGTGGATGAGTGGGGTGCATGGCATCTCCACGAGCCGGGCACCAATCCGGGCTTCCTGTTCCAGCAGAACACCATGCGCGACGCCATCGTGGCCGCCGTGAACCTCAATATCTTCAATAAGTATTCCGACCGCGTCACCATGGCAAACCTGGCCCAGATGATCAACGTGATCCAGTCCGTGATTCTCACGAAGGACGCCGACATGGTGCTGACGCCTACTTATCACGTCTTTGACCTCTATCAGGGTCATCAGGACGCCACCCTCATCGAGAGCCATGTCCAGCAGGATCTGGTGGGAACTGACGAGGCCAAGGTGCCGGGACTTCACGCCAGTGCATCCGTGGACGAGGAAGGCACGGTCCACGTCACCGTGGCAAACCTGTCCGCCACCAATGCTGTGCCGCTGAAGGCCGTTTTAGAAGGCCGCAACTACACTTCTGTGCAGGTGCGCTACATCGCCGGCGATATGAACGACCACAACAAGTTCGGCGAAGCACCGGTCGTGACCGTGCAGGAGATGGAAGGCGTGGAGCTGTCCGATAACGGCTTTGCGATGACCATGCCCGCCTGCAGCGTGGCAGAGATTGTGCTGAAGTAAGCGTTTCATAGAATCAAACAAGAGCGTATCAAACGATACGCTCTTGTTTTTTTATAGTTTCTTCGATACCGCTAACAAATGTCCGGACAGGCCGATGATTTCTTCGTGCTGATCCAGCATCCGAATAGTCTCCAGTAATAAGGCCTTGCCGGTTTCCTTCTCCAGAAGTGCGTCCAGATTCGGCGCCAGCCATGCGCCGCCCATGACGCCGTGGACGGATGCGGTGCGGAATCCGCCCTGTGAAAGCTCCTCCCGTAATGCCCGGGCGGTGTGCAGATGAGAACTGCCCAGTCCTTTCGTAAGGCTTCGCCCCGGATTCTCCCAACATCCGTCTGACAGCGCGCGCCGAATTGCAGACAGCACCGCGGGCTGGTCAAGCTGTGTGCTTCTGATCTCGTCATCCATATGGTATGTCACAATGCGGGGGATCAGGATGCTGTAGGGCGTAAGCGCCGCGGAGAAGAGCAGACCATCCTTTTTCAAAAGTCGGTGGCTCTCCTGGATTGCCAGAATGCGCTCGTCATACTCCGTGATGGAATAAAGCGGCCCCATGAGAAGAATGGCATCGGCGGATCGATCCGGCCGGGGCACCCGACGCGCATCACAAACTTCTGCGGCTGCCAGCGTGATGCCGGGATACTCCGACGCCAGTTCCGCGCTCATGCAGATATTGGTCTCCGACAGGTCGAAGAGATGCACTTCATACCCAAGACTTGCCAGCCACCAGGCATATTCGCCGTAGGCACCGCCGATATCGTAGATCACCGCCGGCGGCTGCGGCAGATGCTCCAACAGAATCTCCTTGCTGCGCTCCCATTCCAGGATCCCGATACCGGTACGCAGGCGATTTCGTTCGATTCCGGCGTTATATCCCGCCAGAACAGTCTCGTCGATGGATTTCATAACAAGCTCCTTTTCCAAATGGTTTCAGTTTCTGCTGATCGGGTTCTGTCTCCTGGGGGAGCACGGACTGTTCCGGCATGGGATCACCTCCTTTGAAAAAATAAAAACGGTGCAGATCGCATTATCCCCGATCTGCACCGTCATAGTTTCTGATATTCGATCCGCTATCTCAGAAAATCAGAGCACGACCATGCAAGCCCGGCGAAGTCTGAACGAATTCGACGCGCTGCTGATACTGCTGATTTCTGCGGATATTTTTCATAATCGTGCTGCTCTCTGATTAACTTACTTCACATACCCCATCTTCCTGAGCCACGGCGTCAGGCGCAGTTTCTGCGGGGGGATCATTTCGTCGGAATTGACGAAGGCGATGAATTCTTCCTCGTTTGCCCAGCGGAAGTCGATGGTCTCGCCCTCCTGCAGGAGGATGGAATCCTTGTCACAGTCGGTGACACAGAGGAAGCTGGGGATGATGGTATCTCCGCCCACGTAGTGGCCGATCTCCTCAAATGCATCGCTCCGGATACCGGTTTCTTCCCACAGTTCCCGCCTGGCACAGGCGAGCTTGTCCTCGCCCTTCAGGGCAGAACCGCCGGCAGTGGTCTCCCAATACCCGGGATATCCCTCTTTCTCCAGATCCCGCCGCATCATGAGATAGGTGCCGTCCGTATGCCGCACGAGAATCTCGCACACCAGATGATAAAGCCCCTCCGGCACCGGTTCGCCTCGCACGAGATCGCGGCCTGCCAATGTGCCGTCTTTATAAAGCGCATCCCAAAGTTCCATATTGTTACCTTCTCTTACTTCACGTATCCCATTTTCTCCAGCCACACGGTCATATGATTCCTTTGTGGCGGAATCATCTCATCAGAATTGACGAAGGCGATATACTCCTGTTCGGAAAGCCAGCGATAGTCGATGGTTTCGCCTTCCTGAAAAACAATAGCGTCTTTCTCGCAATCGGTGATGCAGAGGAAACTATGACAAATGTAGTCGATGTCCAAATAGCAGGCAACTTCCTCGAAGTTATCACATATGATTCCGGTTTCTTCCCGAAGTTCCCGCTTGGCACAGGTAAGTTTATCCTCACCTTTCAAAGCAGAGCCACCGGCGGTTGCTTCCCAATAACCCGGGTACTCTTCTTTCTCCAGATCCCGCCGCATCATGAGATAGGTGCCGTCTGTATGCCGCACCAGAATTTCGCATACCAGATGATAAAGCCCCTCCGGCACCGGCTCACCTCGCACGAGATCACGGCCCGCCAATGTGCCGTCTTTATAAAGCGCATCCCAAAGTTCCATATTGCCACCTTCTTTCCGATTTTTTATCAGTATAACAGATCGTGCGGCAGAATACCACAGAAAATAAGGATTGCGGCAGGATTTTCTTTTTGATATACTGTACCAGAAAGAAGGAGGCGGCAAAGATGGCAAATCAGCTTGGAGAGTACATCACCCATATCCCGGCGGGGGAGACGCCGCTTTCCTCGGATGTGTTCCTGATCCGGGGCGAGAGCCGCTGGTATCTCTTTGACGTGGGCCGGAATCAGGAGTCGCTGGACGCCATTCTGGCGCTTGACGGCGAGAAAACCGTGATCCTCTCCCATTTACACCGGGATCATATGGCAAATCTGGAGAAGATCCCGTATGACACGCTTTATGTGGGCGACCTGACGGCGGAGCGTTTACATATCGGTGCGGCGGTGACGGCGCCCATGGAGATCCGGGACGGCGTTCATCTGGAGATCCGGCCCTGTCCCTCGCCTCACTCCGGCGGCAGTCTGATTCTCACGGTGAACGGGGAATATACCCTTCTTGGCGATCTCTGCTACACCAGACCCTCCGCCGACCCGGCGGTGGTGGACGCCATGCTGGCGGCGCTGTCCCAGGTGAGCACCCGCTGGTTTGTCTTAAGCCATGGTGCAGGGGAGTGCGCCGTAGAGAAGGAAGCGTTTTTAGCGTACTGGCGGCAGGCATTTGAAGAGTATTTGGAGAAATAAAAAAATCACCCCGGAGTGAATACTCCGGGGTGATGTGCGTTTCAGGAAACTTACAGCTTGATAACAGCCTTGACAACGTCCTTCGGATTGGCGATGACTTCCATGAAGCCCTCGTAGGTCTTGTCAAACTCGAACTCGTGAGTGACAATACCGGAGATGTCGATGAAGCCGCCGGCAACAGCCTGGATTGCCTTCGGATACATATTGACATAACGGAAGATGGTACGGATGTCGATCTCCTTGGAGATGAGCTTGATGATGTTGTAGGGGATCATGTCGTCCGGAGCCATACCGACCAGCACGATCATGCCGCCTGCACGGGCCAGATCCACGGTCTGCTGAGTAGTGATCTTGTTGCCGGCGGTCTCGATGACCTTGTCAACGCCGCGGCCATTCGTCAGCTTCTCAATGACTTCCACAATGTTCTCTTCGCGGCCATTGACGACGCGGGTAGCGCCCAGCTTCTTGGCAACTTCGAGACGGGAGGGGATGACGTCGCAGACAGTGATGTCGGTGGCGCCGTATGCCTTACAGGCCAGGAGGGTGACGAGGCCGATGCAGCCTGCGCCCAGGATGACGACGGAGCTGCCCACGGTGACTTCAGCGCGGGTAGCGGCATACATACCGATGGCCAGCGGCTCGATGAGAGCGCCTTCCTTGGTGGAGATATTGTCCGGGAGCTTGAAGCACATATCGGCCGGGAATGCCATGTAGTTCATCAGGCAGCCCTGAATAGGCGGGGTGGCCAGGAACTGCATATCGGCGCACAGATTGTAGTGGCCGCTCTTGCAGTAGTCGCACTTGCCGCAGCCGAAGCCGGGCTCCAGGCAGACACGGTCGCCGACCTTCAGATCGGTAACGCCTTCGCCGATCTCGGTAACAACACCGGCGCACTCATGACCCAGGATGAAGTCGCCGTCAACCACGAAATCGCCGATGCGGCCGAACTCCAGATAATGTACGTCAGAACCGCAGACGCCAACGTATTCCAGCTTGATCACAGCCTGACCCTTGCCGGCAGTGGGCATCGGAACGGTGCGGGTTTCCATCTTGTTAAGACCAGTCATAAAAATTGCTTTATTTTCCATGATTCCTGCTCCTTATAAAAAAGATGTATTTGGTTTCCCGCTACCATAGTATCACGTCCGATTCTTCTTTACAAGAGAATATTTCCGCATCTTCTCTGTCAGAATCAACGAATGGGGCATCCCGGTTTCCAACAAAATTACCAAATAACTGGAAAGCTCTGAAATGTTTACATTTCCTTTGGGATTTTCAGGAGGATCTCTGGTATACTACTGTCAACTAAAAACTCGTCTGGAGGTCCTTTGATGAATTGGCTGCGGAAACTGATGACGGGGCGCTATGGCTCCGACCAGTTGAACCTGGCACTTCTGGTGCTTTCGATCGTACTCACACTTCTTGCCCGCATCACCGACTGGCTGCCGCTGGTGTTTCTTTCTTATCTGCCTCTGCTTTTTGCCTTTTACCGGATGTTCTCCCGGAGCATCTTCCGGCGGCAGGCGGAAAACCGCTGGTTTCTGAAATACTGGACCCCGGTGCGGCAGTGGACGGCACAGCGCATCACCATGCTGCGGCAGAGCAAGACCTACCGTTTCTATCGCTGTCCGTCCTGTAAAACGACCGTGCGGGTGCCCCGGGGCAAGGGCAAAATCGAAATTCGCTGCCCCCACTGCAAAACCGCCTTCCAGCGGAAGTCCTGATCCGCATTTTGCACGAAAATGGAATCATTTCTTAAAAATCTCGGTTGCGGCATTGTAATAATGCCGCAACTGTGTTATTATGTAGAATAGATCATTATAGGTATGGTCGATTCGTCTGTCCATCGGACAGAATTACAGGAAAAAGGTAGATATTTTTATGCAGAATAAAAGACCCGGACGTCCCCGTGACAAGGCTCCGTCCGAACGCAAGGCACCGTATCCCCGTGAGCGGGCGTCCTATCCCCGCGAAAAGGCACCTGCCGTCCGGGAGAATGCGCCGTCTTTCGACGAAACCAATCTGATCGAAGGCCGCCATGCCGTGACGGAGGCGCTCCGCTCCGGCCGCACCATCGACAAGATCCATATTCTCTTCGGCTCCACGGATGCCGCACTTGCCGCCATTAAGGCCAAGGCCTCCGCCATGGGCATTACCGTGAATGAATGCGACCGCCAGCGCCTGGATGCCATGAGCACCACCGGGGTGCACCAGGGCGTCATCGCCGTGGCCGCCGCCCACGAGTATGCGGAGCTCTCCGATATTCTGGATGCCGCCCGCGAAGCAGGGGAGGCGCCCCTCATCGTGGTGTGCGACGGTATCAATGATCCCCATAACCTGGGCGCTATCATCCGTACCGCCGGCGCCGCCGGCGCACACGGCGTGGTGATCCCCAAGCACAGAAGCGTGGGCCTTACCGCCACGGTGGCCAAGGCCGCCGTGGGCGCACTGGAATATGTTCCCGTGGCCCGCGTGCCCAATATGACTTCGGCTCTCAAGGAACTGCAGGATGCCGGCGTGTGGATCTACGGCACCTCCGACCGCGCCACCGACGAGCTCTATTCCACGGATCTCACCGGCCCCGCCGCCATCGTCATCGGTTCTGAGGGCGACGGCATCTCCCGCCTGGTGGGCGATACCTGTGACTTTATGCTGTCCATCCCCATGAAGGGAAAAATCGCTTCTCTGAATGCCTCCAATGCCGCTGCTGTGGTGCTCTTCGAGGCCGTCAGACAGCGCACGACTCGATAAAAAAGGTGGTGATATGATGCAGGATGAAAAGAGAAACATCCCGGAGCAGGACGATCTTGATGAGATCAAGATGCTTTTGGGCGATGACTCCGAAACACTGGAGGATGCAGACGCACTGCTGAACGATATTTTGAAGGAATACCAGATCGACGCACCCGCCTTCACCGGCGATCTGCCCGATCCGGAAACCATTCTGGCAGAAATTGAGAATCTCTCCGCCCGCCTGGACGGCACTGCACCTCTTGCGGAAGAGGATGCTTCCATGGAGATCGTGGAGGCAGAGCATACGGCAGAGGATGAAGCCGCGTTCCCCGAGGACGCCGTGCCCGCCGCCGATGCGCCCCATGTGGTGTCCGATGCCCAGCGCAGAAATGCCGCCCGCCGCACCGACAATCTCCAGACGGAGATTGCCCACCAGGTAGAGGCCGCCATGGACGAGCGCCAGCGGGAAAACACCGGCAAGTCCCAGAAATCCGGCAAGCGCGATACCGAGACCTATGACGCCGCGCCCGCCCAGCCTACTTATGAATCTGCCGCAGAGGAAGCCGTGGAGCTTGGCCGCATCAGCGACGATCTCCGTGCCTTCCGTAATATCGCTCCGGATGAGGCCGCCGCCAAGGCAAAGCGCGCCGTGGGCTATTATTCCTGGCGCTGCACCATCACCGGCATTCTGGCGGTGATCGCCTGGTACATCACGGCTGCGCCCGCCTATCAGTGGTGGCTGCCGTCCTTTATCTCCTATGTGGAGCTGCCGTACATCTATCTTCTGATCCTCTGCGTGCTGCAGGTGGCCGCCATGCTCATGAGCGTCAGTCTCATTTCCGACGGTCTGCGCCACGCCATCAAACTAAATTTCAAGTCAGAAACACTGATCGCCCTGTCGTCCATTGTGTCTCTGATCTATACCCTGAGCATTATGGCCGTGCCGGCCAGCGCCGGTTATCTGCCCTTCACCCCCGTGGTGATTCTGGGCCTCTTCATCGGCCTCTTTGCCCGGCGTCAGCGGTATAAGAGCATTCGCTGGTCCTGCCGCGCCGCCGCCCGTCCCGACGGCAAGTATTGCTCCGTCAAGGGCATGCGCGATACCGAGGGCCGTGTGCGTACCGTCTATAAGACTGCGCCCCACGCCATTGGGGAGAAGTTCATGACCGCGCTGCTGGAAGAGGATTCCGGCGAGCGGATGATGCGGCTTTATACGCCTCTTGTGATTATTGTCTCCCTGCTCTTTGCGCTGATTGCCGCACTGGGCAAGGGAGTGCCCGGCTGCTTCCTCTATTATTGGAGCGCCATTCTGGCGGTGTCCGTTCCCTGCGGCGTGATCTTCTGCCAGGTGATCCCGCTGGCTGCGGTCAGCGCAAAGCTGTCCCGCATCGGCGTGGCACTTGCCGGTTCCCGCGGCATCCATGATATCTCCAGCACCGAGGCCGCCATTGTGGGCGAGACCGATGTGTTCCCCACCAAGATGGTCACCGTCAACGGTGTCCAGGCCTTCTCCGGCTTCACCGGCGAGAAGGTGAATCTCTGCGCCCTCAGCGTGCTGAAGGCCTCCGGCAGCTCTCTTTATGATGCATTTGCCGCCAGCCTGCCCGGCCAGCCCATGAGCCTGCCGGCAGTGGAGGGCTTTGAATTCTTCGAAACCGGCGGTATGGGCGCCTATGTCAACGGCGAAAAGGTGCTGCTGGGTACGGCCAATTTCATCCTCCGCATGGGCATCCGTGTGGCGGAAGGCATCAATCTGAAAAACGGTGTGTTCATCGCCATCAATATGCAGTTCGCCGGCGTGTTCTCCATCAAGTATGACGCCCAGCCCTCTGTCCGCCGCTCCCTCACCTATATGGTGAAGCACAAGATCGTGCCGGTTTTAGCGGTTCGTGATTTCAACATCAATCCCCAGCTGGTGGAGACCCGCTTTAAGCTGAATCCCGACAATTTCGGCTATCCGGATCTTGAGGAGCGTATTGCCTATTCCGCCATCCGCCATACCGATATGGAAGAGGACTGCGCCGTGCTGGCTGTGGATAACCTCCACAGCTTTGGCGAGGCCATTTCCTCCGGTAAGCGTGTGCAGAGCTCTGTGAACCTGAACAGGGTCTTGGGTCTGATCTCTGCCTGTCTGGGCATTCCGCTGACCTTCTATCTGCTCTTCATGCAGAGCTATTCCGCGGTGACTCCTTATAATATGTTCTACTATCTGTTGCTGTGGCTCTGCCCGGTGCTCCTGTCGTCCTTTGGCGCAACCCGGAGGTAAGCAGGCATGAAGCTGATTTCATGGAATGTCAATGGCCTGCGCGCCTGCGTGGGGAAGGGCTTTTTGGACTTCTTCCGGCAGACCGACGCCGATTTCTTCTGCATTCAGGAAACCAAGATGCAGCCGGACCAGCTGACCCTGGAGCTGCCGGGATATTACCAGTATTTCCACAGCGCCGTGAAAAAAGGCTATTCCGGCACCGCTATCCTGACAAAGCACGAGCCCCTGTCCGTCTCCTGCGGCATCGGCATCCCGGAGCACGATCAGGAAGGCCGCGTCATCACGCTGGAATACCCGGACTTTTACATAGTGACGGTCTATACCCCAATTCCCAGAACGAGCTGGCACGCCTTTCCTACCGTATGGAGTGGGAGGATGCCTTCCGCGCGTATCTGGTGGGACTGGATCAAAAGAAGCCTGTGATCGTCTGCGGCGACATGAACGTGGCCGCCACGGAGATCGACCTGAAGAATCCCAAGACCAACGTGGGCAATGCAGGCTTTACCCCGGAGGAGCGGGAAAAGTTCCGGACCCTGCTGCAGGCCGGCTTTGTGGACACGTTCCGCGCCCTCTATCCCGATAAGATCGAGTATTCCTGGTGGTCCTACCGCGCCGCCGCCCGTGCCCGGAACATCGGCTGGCGCATCGACTATTTCCTGGTGTCTGCGTCTTTGCGGGAAAAGATCAAAGAGGCCGCGATCCTTACCGAAGTGATGGGTTCCGATCACTGCCCGGTTTCCCTGGAAATCGAATTTTGAATTTTTTCTTCTCAAGAACAGGCCGGAGGATCATTCTCCGGCCTTTCTCTTTGATCCGGGGATACAATCATTTGCGCTTTCATGAATGAATATCCTGCAGAATGCAGGAATTCCGGGAATTATCGGAACGGATTCCCATGTATTCCCGAAAGTTTCGCAGGAAAACATGCAGAACAACGTGAATGTGTACAAATGGAACGATGTGCTTTTGGGCGATTTGTGGAAATTGTAAAGAATGGTTGCAATGAATACAGGCCTTTGATATAATGTAAAGGCTGTTATAGATTTATCAGCAACTTCATCATTGATTATTTAATCAGTAATAAAGGAGAGTACCCACATGAGCTACGCTGCAGACAAAATCAGAAACATTTGCCTGCTCGGACACGGCGGCGACGGTAAGACTTCCCTCGCTGAGAGCATTCTGTACCTGACCAAGGGCACCGATCGTCTGGGCAAGGTGACCGACGGCAACACCGTTTGTGACTCCGACCCCGAGGAAATCAGAAGACGGTTCTCCATTTCCTCCGCTATGGCCCCCACCGAGTACAAGAACTACAAGATCAACTTTATCGACACTCCCGGTTTCTTTGATTTCGTCGGCGAAGTCAGACAGGGTATCCGTGTTGCTGACGCCGGTCTGATCGTCCTCACCGCCAAGAACGGTGTGGCAGTCGGCACCGAGAAGAGCTGGAAGTATGTGAACGAGCGCAATCTGCCGCGCCTCTTCTACATCTCCAAGATGGACGAAGAGAACGCTGATTTCGTCGCCACTGCCAACGCTCTGCGCGATGCATTCGGTTCTTCCGTTTGCCCCATCATGCTCCCCATCGTCGAGGGCGGCAAGATGGCCGGTTATGTGGATATCGCCAAGAATAAGGCATATAAGTTTGATGGCAAGGCCTATGCCGAGATCGCTGTTCCCGGCGACCTGGAGGATCAGGTGGAAGAATACCGCATGAACCTCACCGAGGCCATTGCCGAGACCGATGACGACCTCATGGAGAAGTTCTTCGCAGAAGAGCCCTTCACCGATGAAGAGTATGTCACCGGCATCAAGAACGGCGTTGCTACCGGCGTGCTGGCTCCCGTTGTCTGCGGCTGCTACACCACCGGCTTCGGCACTCTGCCGCTTCTGGACACCGTCATCAATTACGTTCCGTCCCCCCTGGAGGCTGCTGCCGAGAAGGGCGAAGACGCAAACGGCGACGCAGTGGAGCTGAAGGCTGATCCCAATGGTCCCACTGTTGCATTCGTGTTCAAGACTGTTACCGACCAGTACGGCCGTTTCTCCTTCTTCAAGGTCGTTTCCGGTAAGGTGACTTCCGATATGACTCTCGTGAATGCCCGCACCGGCGAAAACGAGAAGATCGGTCATATCTACATGGTTCGCGGCAAGAAGAACACCGAAGTGACCGAGGTTGGTCTCGGCGACATCGGCGCTGTTTCCAAGCTGAACGACACCAAGACCAATGACACCCTCTGCGCTGCAGGCAAGGTGGTTGAGCTCGAGAAGATCGTCTTTGACGAGCCCTGCTACACCCGCGCAATTTATCCGAAGGCCAAGGGCGGCGAAGAAAAGATCGCTTCCGGTCTGACCAAGCTGAAGGACGAAGATCCTGCATTCACCAGCGGTCCCGATCCCGAGACTCATGAGTTCGTGGTTTCCGGCGCCGGCGATATGCATATCGACGTGCTGTGCTCCAAGCTGAAGACCAAGTTCGGCGCTGATGTGGAGCTGGCTGACCCGAAGGTCGCATACCGCGAGAAGATCCGCAAGAAGGTTCGCGTTCAGGGTAAGCATAAGAAGCAGTCCGGCGGTCACGGCCAGTACGGCGACGTCTGGATCGAGTTCGAGCCGAACATCGAGCAGGACGAGATGGTCTTTGCTGAGAACGTCTTCGGCGGTTCCGTTCCGAAGAACTTCTTCCCGGCAGTTGAAAAGGGTCTGCGCGACTGCATGGATCGCGGCGTTCTCGCCGGCTATCCGGTGGTGCAGCTGAAGGCAACTCTGGTTGACGGTTCTTATCATGACGTTGACTCCAACGAAATGTCCTTCAAGATGGCCGCTCGTCTGGCATTCAAGGCCGGTATCCCGCAGGCCAACCCCGTCCTCATGGAGCCGATCGGTTCCCTGAAGGTCTTTATCCCCGACAGCAACATGGGCGATATCATCGGTGACCTGAACAAGCGTCGCGGCCGTGTCATGGGTATGAACCCGGGCAACGATGGCCAGACCACTGTTGAGGCCGAAGTCCCCATGGCTGAGATGGCTACTTACGCTATCGACCTCCGCTCCATGACCCAGGGTCGCGGCAGCTTCTCCCTCAAGTTTGAACGCTATGAGGATGCTCCGCCCATGGTCCAGCAGAAGGTCATCGAGGAAGCCAAGGCCAACATGGTCGAGGACGACGACTAATTCGATATTATTGCAGCGCAGATGGACTCCATCTGCGCTGTTTTGCTAGAGAAAGGAGGGGAGGAAGAAATGAAATATGTGTTGGTGATATGTCTGTGCCTGGTGCTGCTGTTTTTTGATGGCGTTGCTGAACAACAGACTAAGACGGAATTGCAGGACGTCATCACAATGCTGCAGGAACAGAACGAGGAGTTGTTGATTGAATTACAGGAAAAAGAAAATGAAATCGATACTCTGAAAACTGAAACAGATTCTATTGCTATGGAACTCGAGAGCGTTCGCGCAGAACTAAGTGCAGCGATTGATTCGCATACCGCGCTTAGCACAGATTATCTCTCGATGTTGGATTATCATTTGATCCATAGGGCAGAATACGTCGGTGTTTTCTTTGCCGATGGACAGGTGGAGGTACGCGGCTTACCATTGGAAGATGCGTCTGTAATTGGCGTTCTTGAGAATATGCTGGTGACGGTGCACTTCACCATCCAGGGACAGGACGGGCTCTGGTCTCTGGTGAATGTGCTAAATCTGGCGGAGAACGTGGATACGCTGGGCTGGGTGAAATGGGAGGAACTCCGGGAATACACGGCACAGGATGCGGAGACTCTGGCGTATCCGGTTCGGGTGAAAGCCGGTGTGGAGCTCTATGATGCGCGTCGGGATTACCGTGTGACCGCTGATGGGGAAAGTGTCTATGTGATCGGCCGCCGTCCCTCGGAGGACGAGATCATCCTGCTCGAATCCGGCGGCGTCAAGTATCCCGTCACCCGTGACGATCTCATCTACCCCTCCGTCCGGGACGGGGAGATCGTGTGGGATTGATCCCCAAAAAGGCTGATTTTCATCAGCCTTTTTTCTTGACAAAGTGGTCTACATGTGGTAGACTACATATAGTCTACAAAGTGTAAACCAAAGGAGAGTCTATATGCCTGAATATCGACTGGGGGAGATCGAGGCGCGTTTTGCGGATCTGATCTGGGAAAACGAGCCGCTTTCCTCCCGAAATCTCACCGAACTGGCGGAGCAGGAACTGAACTGGAAAAAATCCACCACCTACACGGTGCTGAAGCGTCTTTGTGACCGGGGCCTCTTCCGGAATCAGGGCGGCACGGTGACTTCCTGCCTGAGCAAGGAGGAATTCCTGGCAGGACAGAGCGAACAGTTCGTGGAGGAGACCTTTTCCGGCTCCCTGCCGGCATTCCTGGCGGCCTTTACCTCCCGGAAAAAGTTATCCCAGGAAGAAATCCGGGAACTGCAGCAGCTGATTGCGTCAATGCGGGAGTAATGCCATGCTGGATCAACTATTTCTGAAACTCTTCGAGATGTCTCTCTCGGCCAGTGTGGTGATCCTGATCGTTCTGCTGGCCAGATTGCTGCTTCGCCGTTCTTCGCGTGTGTTTTCCTATCTCCTCTGGGCGGTGGTGCTATTCCGTCTGCTGTGCCCCTTTGTACCGGAATCGGATTTCAGCCTGTTTCCCCGGTTTGGACAGGTGTCGGAGCATTATACCTTATCGGAGCAGTCCATCTCTCCCGGCGGTGCGGCACTGGCGGCCTATCGGGCCGTGGGGGATGCCATCAACGGAGGACTGGGTACCCAGCATATCCGCACGACGGTGGAGACCGAAGACGGCATGACGCAGTATGTGACCGCCGGATGGTTCGAGGTCTGGCTGCTTTTTGGACAGTATGTCTGGATCGTCGGTACGCTTGTGCTCTTGGGTATCGCCGGATTCCGCCTGTGGCGGCTGCGGCGGAAGCTGATTGGATCGATCCGTCAGGAGGGGAATCTCTGGATTTCCGATCAGATCGATACGGCCTTCGTCCTGGGCGTCCTCCGGCCGCGGATCTATCTGCCCGCTGCACTGGACGACGCAGCACAGCGCTGTGTCATTGCCCACGAATCCTGTCACCTCGCAAGACGGGATCCGCTCTGGAAGCTGCTGGCCTGGCTGGCGCTGTGTCTGCACTGGATGAATCCGTTGGTGTGGCTGGCGTTTTTCCTGGCAGGCCGGGATATGGAAATGAGCTGTGACGAGGCCGCGCTGCGAAAACTGGACCGGGAGGAATGGCCGGTGTACGCCGAGGTGCTGCTGCGCCTCTCTGTTTCCAACACAGCGCTCAAGCCCACGCCGCTTGCCTTCGGCGAGAGCTATGTCAAAGAAAGGATTATGTATATGGTAAACTGGAAGAAACCGAAAAAATGGGTGCCGGTACTGTCCGTGCTCCTTTGCATTGTGGTATTTGCGGCCTGCGCCGCGGATCGCCCCGCCCCGAATCAGATCCTGGATGTGGATCTCTATTCCACTAATGTGGGGCAAGGGGACGCCGCGACCTGTGACCCCGCCACCTGTCAGGATGAAAGCCATCATCACGAAGAGTCGGAGAAGCACGCTGACGCCGCGACTTGCGACCCCGCCATCTGTCAGGATGAAAGCCACCATCACGCGGAATCGGAGAATCACACCGACTCTGCGACCTGCGACCCTGCAACCTGTCAGGATGTAAGCCACCATCACACAGTCAGTCAGCAGAGCGGAGCCCATCACCCTGAGCCTCATCATCCATCTCACCATAAGTAAGCGTTCTATCCCCGCACACCCCCTCATACAATACCCCTGTAACAAGCTCGCCGCAGGCGGGGGAACGGGGGTATTCTTTTATGTTCATCGTCACAACGAAGATTTCCAAAAAGAAGGCTGCGGCGGCACTCGTCGGTCTTGGGGTGCTCATCGCGCTGTGCATCCTGCTGGTATCCATGGCAAAGTCCGGCGATACGGACGCCGTATCCGTGGCGGATACGCCGCCCATCGAGGTATCCTATAAAAATATCAAGGAGAATGAGGATCGCATTACCTTCCTGAATGCCTTTGGATGGGAAGTGGCGCAGGAGCCGGTGGCCATCGAGGAGATCGTGATCCCGGAGGAGTTCAACGAGATCTATGAGGAGTATAATAAACTCCAAAAGTCCCAGAACCTGGATCTCACAAAATATCGCGGCAAGACCGTGCGGCGCTATACCTATCAGGTATTGAACTATCCGCAGAAGGATGACACGGTCTATGCCAATCTCCTGATCTATAAAAACCGCGTCATCGGCGGGGATATCTGCTCCGCCGAATACCAGGGCTTTATGCACGGATTCCTGATGCCCTGACAAAAATACTTGCCTCCGTCTGCGCCCTCTGGTACAATGGAACCGAAGGACAGACGGAGGTTTTTTCATGGAACGAGTGGACAAGATCCTGGCCGGTATGGGGCTGGGCTCCCGCAAGGAGATCAAGGCGCTGGTAAAACAGGGCGCCGTGGTGATCAATGGCGTGATCTGTAAAGATCCCGGCGATAAGATCGACGTGGAACGGGACGAGGTCTCGGTGAGCGGCCGCATGCTGCGCCTGCGCACCACCTATACCTTTATGATGCACAAGCCCGCGGGATATCTGTCCGCCTCCCGGGACGACCGGGATGTGACCGTGATTGAGCTTTTGTCGGAGGAGCACCGGCGCCTGGGTCTTTTTCCGGCGGGACGCCTTGACAAGGACTCCGAGGGCCTGCTCATTCTCACCAACGACGGCCCCTTTGCTCATGCACTGACGGCCCCGCGGCGGCATGTGGACAAGCTCTATGAGATCCGCTATGACGGCGTCCTCCGGGAGAGCGCTGAGGCGGAGTTTGCGGCGGGTATTGCCATCGATGGGGGAGAGACCTGCCTGGAGGCAGAACTCTGTCGTACAGCGCCGGGAGAGGCGCTGGTGACGGTGCATGAGGGCCGCTATCACCAGGTAAAACGCATGATCGCCGCCTGCGGCGGGGAAGTGACCTACTTAAAGCGTCTCCGGATCGGCCCGCTGCCGCTGGATGAGGGGCTTCTGCCCGGTGAATACCGGGAACTGACGGACGGGGAGCTCTCTGCGCTGCGCGCCGCCTGCGGGATCGACCGGGAGGAATCCCGGTGAACAGCAGACGGGAAAACACACCAGATGTTGTGTTCCTGCACCCGGACGAATATCTATACACATTGTACAAAGATTCAAAAAATCTTTTGTCCAATAAATCACTATACCTTTGGCCTCTTTTCTGCTATAATAACAACATCAAATAAATGGAGGTAATTACATGTCTAGTGTAACTCTTAAGGGCATCTTTAAGAGATATGCCGGTGGCGTCACCGCTGTCTCTGACTTTAACCTTGATATCGCTGATAAGGAATTTATCATTCTTGTTGGTCCGTCCGGCTGCGGTAAGTCCACCACCCTGCGTATGATCGCCGGTCTGGAAGAAATTTCCGAGGGCGAACTTTATATCGACAACAAGCTCGTGAACGACATCGCTCCTAAGGACAGAGACATCGCAATGGTGTTCCAGAACTATGCTCTGTATCCCCATATGACCGTGTTCAACAACATGGCATTTGGTCTGAAGCTGCGTAAGCTGCCGAAGCCCGAGATCAAGAAGCGCGTCGAAGAGGCCGCCAAGATCCTGGACATCACCCACCTGCTCGACCGTAAGCCGGCTGCTCTGTCCGGTGGTCAGCGTCAGCGTGTTGCACTGGGTCGTGCAATCGTTCGTGACCCGAAGGTCTTCCTGCTCGACGAGCCGCTGTCCAACCTGGACGCTAAGCTCCGTGCTCAGATGCGTACCGAGCTGACCAAGCTGCATCAGCGCCTGGCAACTACCTTCATTTATGTTACCCACGACCAGACCGAGGCTATGACCATGGGTACCCGCATCGTCGTTATGCGCGATGGTTTCATCCAGCAGGTCGCCGCTCCGCAGGAGCTCTATGAGCATCCCGTGAATCTGTTCGTTGCTACCTTCATCGGTTCCCCGCAGATGAACACCGTTACCGGTACCGTCATCGACGAGAACGGCCACACCGGCGTTCAGATCGGTTCCCAGAAGGTGTTCCTGGATGACGCTCGCGGCCGCAAGCCCGAGGTCCTGGCCTATGTCGGCAAGGAAGTCATCATGGGTATCCGTCCCGAGTGCATCTTCGACGACGACGAGCATCTTGCTAAGTACAGCACTTCCGTTATGGATGCTCACGTTGACCTGGTTGAGCTGATGGGTTCCGAAACCTATCTGTACATGCTCTGCGAAGGCAAGAAGTTCACCGGCCGCGTCAGCGCCCGTTCCACCACCCGTACTGGCGATGACCTCAGAATCGCTCTTGAGCCGGACCGCATCCATCTGTTCGATGCTTCCACCGAGCGTACCATCATCAGCTGAGTTACCTGATCATGTGAAAGACTGTGCACGATTTCGTGCACAGTCTTTTTTTGTCTCCGAAGGGAAGAGGAGATTCGGGCATATTCACGAAAATGCCGGGAGGGGAAAGACTGTTTTTACAAAATTCTTGACAGAAATCATCTATTCACAGAAAATTCTTGAAATTAGGTGTTGAAAAATAGTGACAAATCAGTTACAATGAAAATAACCGAAGTTATAGAAGGGGTGTTACCATGACCGGACGTTTGTTTCAGGGTATTATTCTTCAGATGAAGGATGTTACCGATCGCATTATTGGCGTAATCGATTCCACCGGAACCGTCATTTCCTGCACCGAGCTGACGCTGATCGGTACGGAACGGGAAGACGCGGCCATCGAGCTTGGCCTGTCCAGTGAGGCTCTCCATCATGGCGGATATTTATATCACCTGCTCCCGTCCCAGAGTGCCCGTTTTGAATACGCGGTATTCGTCGAGGGCGGCGACGAAATGGCTGAGACCGTGTGCCGTATGGCCGTGATCGCCCTCAGCAGCATTCGCTCCATGTATGACGAAAAGCACGACAAGGCTACCTTTATTAAGAATATCATTCTCGACAACATTCTCCCCGGCGAGATTTATATCAAGTCCACCGAGCTGCATTTCGGCAGTGATGTGCCGAGAGTTGTGTTCCTGATTAACCTGGGCGAGAACGTGGACGGCCAGGCCTTTGACGTGGTTTCCAGTCTCTTCCCGGATAAGCAGCATGATTTTGTCATCAGCATCAATGAAAGCGACCTGGTGCTTGTGAAGGAAGTCAAGCCTAACACCGAGATGAAGGAACTCCTGAAGATCGCCCGCAATATCGAGGATACCCTCAATTCCGAGCTCTTTGTGAAGTCCACCATCGGTATCGGTACGGTCGCCATGCAGCTGAAGGACATCGTCTCTTCCTTCAAGGAAGCACAGCTTGCCATCGAAGTGGGTCAGGTCTTTGATACCGAGAAGAGCATCATCAGCTTTGAAAATCTCGGAATCGGCCGCCTGATTTATCAGCTGCCCACCACGCTCTGTGAGCAGTTCCTGGCTGAGGTGTTCCGCAGAGGCTCCATCAATTCTCTGGATCACGAGACTCTGTTCACCATCCAGAAGTTCTTTGAAAACAACCTGAACGTTTCCGAAACGTCCCGTAAGCTCTTTGTGCACCGCAATACCCTGGTGTATCGTCTTGAGAAGATCAAGAAGATCACCGGTCTCGATCTGCGCGAGTTTGATCATGCCATTATCTTTAAGGTGGCCCTCATGGTGCGCAAGTATCTGGCTTCCCGAGACGTGAGAGTGTGATTCCTTAAGGGGGATTTTAGCAAGCAATGATCCGTATCAATGATGTATATCAGTCCTACGGACCCGGCGTTCGTGCGCTGAAAGGCGTGGATCTCAGGATCGACGACGGCGAGTTCGTGTTCATCGTGGGGCCCTCCGGCTCCGGCAAGTCCACGCTTGCCAAGCTGATCACGGCCGAACTGCGCCCCACGGAGGGCCGCGTCATCGTGAACGATTTCAATACGTCCAAGATGAAGCCCTCTGAGGTGCCGTATATGCGCCGCACTCTTGGCATCGTGTTCCAGGATTTCCGTCTCATTGAGCGGAAAACCGTCTACGAAAACGTGGAGTTTGCCATGCGTATCGCCGGTGCCTCTCCCCGCGAGATCAAGCGCCGTGTCAGTTATGTGCTGGATCTGGTGGGTATTCTCCACAAGGCCCGCAGAAAGCCGACAGAGCTCTCCGGCGGTGAGCAGCAGAGAGTTGCCATCGCCCGTGCCCTTGTGAACAATCCCAACACGATCATTGCCGACGAGCCCACCGGTAACCTGGATCCGGATCGCTCCCGAGAGCTGATGATGCTTTTGGAGCGTATCAATGATCTGGGTACGACGGTGATCGTGGTTACGCACGAGAAGGAACTGGTGAACCAGTTTGACAAGCGCGTGGTAGCCATCGACGGCGGCCTGATCATCAGCGACAGACAAGGCGGGTATTTCCAGTATGAACAGACATAATTTATTCTACCATTTCCGCGAAGGCGTGAAGGGGATTTTTTCCCATGGATTTATGAGCCTGGCCTCCGTCACGGTGATGGTTACCTGTCTGGTGCTCACCGGCACGGTGCTGCTTCTGGTGATGAGCCTGAATCTCACCATTGAATCCATGGTAACGCTCAGCGATATCCGTGCCTATGTGGATGAGTCCTATTCCGAAGAGGAAGCGGAGGCCATCGGCAATAAACTGCGGATGATCGAAAATGTCAGCGGCGTGGACTTTATTTCCAATTCCCGGGCGCTTGACGAAATGCGGGACCAGTTCGGCACCGATGCATGGCTTCTGGACGGTCTTGAGTATGATAACCCCCTGCGGCATAATTTCCGCATTATGGTGGTGAGTATCGACGGATATGAGGATACTGTGGCGGATATCGCGGCGATTCCCGGGATCTCCGACGTGCATTCCTCCGTGGAATCCGTCTCAAAGCTCTCCATGATCCGCAATATTCTCGGCGCGGCGTCCTTTGCCCTGATGGTGATGCTGGGCGCGGTGGCAGTGGTGATTATCTCCAATACCATCAAGCTGGCCACCTTTGACCGACGGGAAGAAATCGCCATCATGAAGATGATCGGTGCGACGGATGGTTTCATTCGTTTCCCCTTTGTCATCGAGAGCGTGATTTTAAGCCAGGCGGCGGCAGGCATTGCCTTTGGCCTGCAGTGGCTTGTGTACAATTATTTAATCGGAACCGGTCTTTCCTCCATTGAACTGATTCGTATGGTGGACTTTACGACCGTGAAATATTATTTCCTTGGCGGATTTATGGGTATTGCGTTTATCTTCGGTGTTCTGGGCAGCGCGATCAGCATCCGCAAGTTCCTGAAGGTATAACAAAGCATTTTTTGACAGAACGGAGGATCATATGGAAGGCAGAAGAAAAAAATTTGCGAGCGTGGTGGCATTTCTGCTGGTATTCTCGTTGATTTTTTCCCTGCTTGCCGGTTTGATAACATCAAGCGCAAGCGATAAATCCAAATTACAGGAATTAAAGAATCAGCAGTCCGAGGTAAAGGAGAAACGGAAAGAAATCCAGGCCGAACTGGACGCGCTGAGTGACGAAATGAACAATATGCTGGCCGAGAAGGATGCTCTGGAGCAGGAGATGAATCTGACCATGGAGCAGGTCCAGTTGACCGAGGAGATCATTGCGGAGCTGGATGCGTCCATTGCCCAGGCAACGGAGGATCTGGCCCGTGCGGAGGCGGATGAAGTACGGCAGTACGAGACCTTTAAGACCCGCATCCGTGCCATGTATGAGAATGACTCCATGTCCGCGCTGGATCTGGTGCTTTCCGCCAGCAGTCTCACCGAGTATTTCACCCGCATGGAGGCCGCATCCAGCATCGCATCCTATGATAAGGATCTGATGAAGAAGCTGGCCGAAACCCGCGCGTTCATTGAAGAGACGAAGACCAGTCTCGAAACAGACCGCGCCGATATGGAAGAGCAGAAGGACGATCTCAAGCATTATCGTCAGGAACTGGTTCGCCAGGGTGTGGCTCTGGATGCTCTGATCGAAGAGCTGAAGGACCAGACCAACCTCACGGAGGAAATGCTGAAGGAAGTCGCGGCGGAAGAGGCGGCATTTGATAAGGAAATCCGTGCTCTGGCCGAGAAGATCCGCAAGGAAGAGGAGGCCGCCGCAGCCGCGGCCGCCAAGAAGGATCAGGCCGCTGCCGCATCCAAGTATTCCGGCGGTACCATGTCCTGGCCGCTTCCGGGATATTATAAGATTTCCTCCGATTATTCCATGCGCGATCACCCCATCACCGGCAAGTACAGCCAGCACACCGGCATCGACCTGCCCGCCCCCAAGAATACCAAGATCGTGGCGGCCAGCGCCGGCACCGTGGTGACGGTTGGTCATAACAAGGCCTACGGCAACCGCGTGATCATCAATCACGGCGGCGGCGTCCAGACCCTTTATGCACACATGACGTCTTATAACTGCAAGGTGGGCGATACCGTGTCCGCAGGCGACGTCATCGGTTATGTGGGTTCCACCGGATATTCCACCGGCAACCATCTGCATTTCAGCGTGCTGGTAAACGGCAGCTACGTCAATCCCCACAATTATCTGGGTGCTTGACCGCCCGCGCCCCATGGTGCGGAATAAAATGTCGGGAGACATGGCATGAAGAATAAGATACCAATCAGTATGCTGGTGGGCCTCCTTTTTCTGGTGGCCATCACCGCATTCAATATCTCCTATGTGCTGATCTGGAATACCTTCAATAACCGCCTGACTTCTCTGAATGCCAGAGAAGCGGCCTTTCTGAAGCTTTCCGAGATCGCCGCATATGTGGATGAGTTCTATATCAACGAGTATGATGCCGAGGATCTCTTAAATGGCGCCGCCGATGGCTATGTCACGGCGCTGCCGGACGAATCCTCCCATTATCTTTCCTCCGAGGCGCGTCAGCGTCAGGAGATGGCGGATGAACTGGGCTTTACCGGCATCGGCATCATCGGCTGTCAGAGTCGTACCTACGGCGGCATCACGGTACTGGATATGTACGAGGGCTCCACCGCGGAGGAATTCGGCATCCAGCGCCTGGATGTGATCACCGACGTGAACGGGACTTCCGTGACCAAGCTCAGTTATGAGGGCGCCATGGAGGCCATGCGCGGGGAAGAGGGCACGGATGTGACCCTGACGGTCTACCGCCCCCGTACCGACGAAACCCTGACTATGGATGTGCGCCGAGGCGCCGTCATTCCGGATCGGCTTTTTGAGAGCCGGATGCTGGAGGACGGGATCGGATACATCCTGGTGGATAATTTCGATAACGGTACCGATACGCTGTTCCTGGAAGCGCTGACCACGCTGGAGGATCAGGGGATGGAACGTCTGATCATTGATCTGCGGTTCAATCCCGGCGGATATATGGACGTGATGACCAATATGATCGATCCTCTCCTGGAGGACGGCACGGTCTACAGCGCCCGCCACAGCGGCGGCGAACTGACCCAGGTTTCCGCAACGGAAGGGTCTCTCGGGATCCCCACTGTGCTTCTGGTGAATGAATACACCGTCAGCGCCGGCGAGTATTTCGCCGCGGCACTGCAGTATCACGGCGCGGCCCGTGTGGTGGGCACCGAGACGGCTGGCTTCGGCCTGGCGCAGTCTTTGGTGGATCTGTCCGACGGTTCCGCCATGATCCTCTCCACGCTGGAGTATTACACCCCCGCCGGCGAATCCCTGCAGGAGGTCGGTGTGACGCCGGATCATAAGGTGCTGATGTCCCAGGAACAGCTCTATGCGCTTCTGGAGACGAAAAACGGCGAGGATCTGCAGCTGAACGCAGCGCTTGAAATGATCCGCTCGATGCCCCAATAAAAAAAGAAAAACCACTCTTTTGCCCGATAGACCATGTCTTTCGGGCAATCGTCTTGTCAGGAGAAATCCGGCGGACCGGCGTGCGGTTTTCGGGAATCACGGGATTTTTCCGGGCAAATTCCCCAAAACGATCCGGTTTTTTCCGAAACTATCGAATAAACGATGAATCTTTTCGGCAGCTTATTGACAGCGCCGCCGTAATTTACTATAATATTTAGCTATAAATGGAGCAATCTGAGGATATGCTTCCGGAAGTGAGGAATCAGCATGGCAAAACAGTACAAATTGACCCCCGAAAGAGCAAAGCAGCTGCAGGATGAACTGGAATATCTGAAGACAGTTCGTGAGAGAGAAGTTGCAGATATGATAAAGGAGGCCCGTTCCTTCGGCGACCTCTCCGAGAACAGCGAATACGATGAGGCAAAGAACGAGCAGGGTAAGGTGTATTCCCGCATCTCCGAACTGACCGATATTCTTGCCAATTGCGTGATTATTGAAGAAGACCAGCACGAGCGCGATCAGATCGGCACCGGTTCCGTGATCAAGGTCCGTGATATGGAAGATGGCTTTGAAGAGGAGTTCACCATCGTGGGCTCTCAGGAAGCTGACCCCGCCATTGGCCGCATCAGCGACGAGTCTCCCATCGGCCGCGCCCTCATGGGCCGCAAGGCCGGCGACGAGATCACTGTCCGTGCCCCTGCCGGCGATATCCAGTATCTGATTCTGGATGTCCAGTAAGCGAAAGGAATAAAGCATGATGTCTGAGAACAAGAACGAAGTACGCGAAATTTCCGAACAGGAACTGAATAACCAGGAACAGGTTCGCCGGGAAAAGCTGCAGGAGCTGCAGGCCGCCGGCCAGGATCCCTTCCAGATCGTCAAGTATGACGTGACCCACCACGGCCAGGATATCAAGGACAACTTTGACGCCCTTGAGGGCCAGACCGTTTCCATCGCCGGCCGTATGATGTCTAAGCGCGTCATGGGCAAGGCCTCTTTCTGCAATGTCCGCGACCTGAAGGGCGGCATTCAGTGCTATGTGGCCCGTGATGCCGTGGGCGAGGAGTCCTATAAGAACTTCAAGAAGATGGATATCGGCGACATCGTCGGCATCCGCGGCGAGGTCTTTAAGACCAAGACCGGCGAGATCTCTGTCCATGCCGCAGAAGTGACGCTGCTCAGCAAGAGCCTGCGCGTGCTGCCGGAGAAGTTCCACGGCCTTACCAATACCGATACCCGTTACCGCCAGAGATACGTGGACCTCATTATGAATGAGGAAGTCCGCGATACCTTTATTAAGCGTTCCAAGATCGTCAGTTCCATCCGCCGCTATCTGGACGGCCAGGGCTTCCTGGAGGTGGAGACCCCCATGCTGGTGTCCAATGCCGGCGGCGCCGCCGCACGTCCCTTCGTCACGCACTTCAATGCGCTTGACGAGGACTTTAAGCTGCGTATTTCTCTGGAGCTTTATCTGAAGCGCCTGATCGTGGGCGGTCTTGAGCGCGTTTATGAGATCGGCCGCGTATTCCGCAATGAGGGTCTTGATACCCGTCATAACCCTGAATTCACCCTGATGGAGCTCTATCAGGCCTATACCGACTATAACGGCATGATGGATCTCACCGAGAACCTCTATCGCCATGTGGCCCAGGAAGTGCTTGGCACCACGAAGATCGTCTATAACGGCATCGAAATGGATCTGGGCAAGCCCTTTGAGCGCATTACCATGGTGGACGCCGTGAAGAAGTATGCCGGTGTGGACTTCTCCCAGGTCAAGACCACCGAGGAAGCCCGCGAGCTGGCAAAGG
>SVLW01000023.1 GCA_015067705.1 Oscillospiraceae bacterium | reverse complement strand
TCGATGAGCGATGAAAAGAAATACATGATCGAATGCGATAACCTCGTAAAGATCTATAAATCCAAGGATCTGGAAGTGGTGGCTCTGCAGGGCCTTGATCTCACGGTGGAGCAGGGCGAGCTCATGGCCATCATCGGCAACTCCGGTTCCGGCAAGTCCACGCTTCTCAATATGCTGGGCGGTCTCGACAAGCCCTCCGCCGGTAAGCTTCTGGTGGACGGCAAGGAACTTCTGAAGTTCAACGAAAAGGAGCTTTGCGAGTATAAACGCTCCACCGTCGGCTTCGTCTGGCAGAACAATGCCCGCAATCTGATCCCGTACCTCACGGCACTGGAAAACGTAGAGCTGCCCATGATCATTACAAACGAGGCGGACCGCCGCCATCGCGCCATGGAGCTTCTGGAAATGGCGGGCATCGCCCACCGCGCCAAGAATAAGCTGAGCCAGATGTCCGGCGGTGAGCAGCAGCGCGTGGCCATCGCCATTGCCCTGGCCAACACGCCGAAGCTTCTTCTGGCGGACGAGCCCACCGGCGCCGTGGACAGCCGCACCGCCATGGCGATCCTTGACCTCTTCCATGAGATCAACCGCAGCCTGGGCATCACCATCGTGATCGTGACCCACGATATGGCCATCTCCCGCAAGGTGGACCGCGTGGTCTCCATCCGCGACGGCCGTACCTCCAGCGAATTTATTCGCCGGGACTATCGGGAAGAACTGGCCAATGTGTCCGGCTCCATGGCCGCGGAGGAAGAAGACGCCCGTCTGGGCAGCGGCAAGGAGACCCACGAGGAATTCGTGGTGCTGGACCGTGTGGGCCGTATGCAGATCCCCCATGAGTATATGGAAAAATACGATCTCAAGGCCAACAGCCGCCTTCGCTTCAATTATGTGGATGACCAGATCGTGCTGGAGCCTGCGGAACTGGAAAATCTGCGCAGCATCCTCCACGCGCCTGCCCCGGAAAAGAGCGGCCAGCGTGACTGAGCAAAAAATTGCATAAAAAAGCCTCTCTCTGCCAACACTACGCGTATCTTGCAGAGGGAGGTTTTTTCATGAAACGCTGGAGCAAAGCGATTCCCTATACGATTCTGACAGCATTCGCGGCGGCACTTCTGGTCATTGCCTGCAAATCTGCCGCACAGGTGCAAGAGTACCGGGCGGTGGAGCGCCATGCACAGCTTTACGCCATGTCTACGCTGTCCGGGAGTCTGGCGGGGCTGTCCGATACCTTACAGAAAGGCTGTTATGCGGCGTCTCCGGAACTGATGACGGCGGTATCGCTGGAAATCTGGGATCATTCCGCTGCGGCCATTGCGGCCATCGCTGCGCTGCCGCTCTCCGACATTTCGCTGGAACAAACCGAAACCTTCATCGCCCAGGCGGGGGACTATGCCGCATATCTTGCCCGCCGCGCCGCGGCGGATCTGCCCATCGAGTCATCGGAGGTGGCGGCACTTGCCGATCTGGCAGAGCGGGCGGAAGACCTGTCACTCGAGCTTTTGGCGCTGGAAAGCGACCTCTATACCGGTACGGCGGCTTTTGAAACCGACCGCCGTGGCCATCTCGCCACGGCAGTACAGCGCTTTTCCGATTTGGAAAGCGGCTTTTCTGACCGCAGCTTCCCGGACTATGACGGCGCGAAAAGCAGTCATCTTCTGACCCGTGCATCGCTTCTGACGGAAAACGAGGCGGAAATTTCGGAAGAGACCGCCCGGGAACGAGCGGCGACGGCCCTGGGCGTCTCCGCCGCAGAGCTGAGCGCGGCGGGGGAGAGCGACGGCATGATCCCGGCCTATCCCTTCCGGGATGCCTCCGGCGCCTACGCGGCGGTGAGCCGCCGGGGCGGTCATATCCTCTCCATGCACCGCCGGGACAGCGGACGGGAGGGCATGGTCACGGTGGGCACTGCACTGGATACGGCGAAATCGTATCTTGAAAAGATCGGTTATGCCGGACTCCAGCAGATTTATTATC
Source organism: Oscillospiraceae bacterium (assembly GCA_015067705.1). GTDB lineage: Bacteria > Bacillota > Clostridia > Oscillospirales > QAMX01 > Allobutyricicoccus. The sequence continues at coordinate 28,946 of SVLW01000023.1, read as the reverse complement.
ACAAGGAAAACGGGACGGTGCTGTTCCGCTTTGTTTCCCGGGAGGAGAACCATATCCGCTGTTACCCCGATCTCATCACCGTGGGCGTCAGTCTGTCCGACGGCAGCGTGGTGAGCCTGGACGCGGCGGACTATGTGATGAACCATCATGCGCGCACGCTTCCGGAGCCCGCCGTGGGCCAGACCGCCGCCGCCAGAACCATTTCCCCCTCTCTGGACTACCGCTATGCGGGCCTTGTGGTGATCCATTCCCCCGGTATGCAGGAGCTGCTTTGTCACGAATTCCTCTGCCGCACGGAGGAAGGGCAGCGTCTGCTCCTTTATGTGAATGCCGAGACCGGCGGGCAATGCCATATCGCAATGCTTCATGAGGATGAAAACGGCGTGTTCATGACTTGAGAGAAGGGGCGGCAGAAGGGAATTCTGCCGCCTCTCTTTTCCTTTGATTCAATTGACCTTTTCCGGAAACTGTGCTACAATAAAAGCAAATAATCGGAAAAGGAGTTCATTCTATGAAAGCTTTATTTATTGGCGGCACCGGTACCATCAGTATGGCCATCTCCCGCAAGCTGATCGCAGAGGGTCATGAGCTGTATCTCTTAAACCGCGGTAACCGTAATTCTGAACTGCCCGAGGGCGCCATCTCTCTGGTGGCAGATATCAACGACGAAGCAAAGGTTCTGGAGCTCATCGGCGACCAGACGTTTGACGTGGTGGCCGATTTCATCGCCTTCCGTCCCGAGCAGGTGGAGCGCGACCATCGCCTCTTCGCCGGCCGCACCCGTCAGTATATTTTCATCAGCTCCGCTGCCACCTATTCCAAGCCTGTCAGCAACTACATCATCACCGAAGGCACCACCCAGGAGAACGTTTCCTGGGAGTATGCCCGCAATAAGATCGCCTGCGAAGAACTGCTTCTGGGCTACTATCGCTCTGAGCGCTTCCCCATGACCATCGTGCGCCCCAGCCATACCTATGACGAGCGCCGCGTGCCCCTGGGCGTGGAAGCACCCAACGGCCCCTGGCCCGTCATGTCCCGTATGCTCCGCGGCAAGCCCGTTCTGGTGCACGGCGACGGCACCTCCCTCTGGACGCTGACCCATAACAGCGACTTTGCCAAGGGCTTTGTGGGCCTGATGGGCAATGTCCGCGCCGTGGGCGAGATCGTGCAGATCACCTCTGACGAGGCCCTCACCTGGAACGACATCTTCCAGGCTACCGCCAACGCACTTGGCGTGGAGTTCAAGCCCTATTATGTCTCCACCAAGTTCATGGAGGCCTGCGCCTATGCTCCCGGCATGATGGACGGTCTCTGGGGCGACAAGTCTCACTCCGTCGTCTTTGATAATTCCAAGCTGAAGCGCCTGACTCCCGGCTATCAGGCAACCATGACCTTCTCCGAGGGCGTCCGTCGTACTGTGGCCTATATGCTGGCCCATCCGGAGACCCAGCAGGAGAACCCCGAGTTTGACGCCTGGTGTGACCGCGTCATCGAGGCACAGGAAGCCGCTCTGCGTGCTGTGCGCGGCGAATAAGCCGAATCGTTTCGTCCGCCCCGGTTTTTAAAACCGGGGCGGTTTTGCTTGCATAATTCCCCCGAATCTTCTATAATGGCGGAAAGGGGAGGTGAGGAAATGGCATTTCGGATCGCAATCTGTGAGGATCAAAAGGTGATGTCCGATGCACTGGCCGGGCAGGTAAGCCGCTGGGCGGAGGCGCGGCGCACGGCCATTTCTCTTTCCCGGTTCCCCAATGCCGAGAGTTTCCTCTTTGCCTATCCGGAAGATCCCGGCTTCGATCTGCTGCTCCTGGATGTGGAAATGGGGGAGATGAACGGCGTTCGGCTTGCGAAAGAACTCCGTGCGCGCAAGGACGACGTGCAGATCGTCTTCATCACCGGCTATCCCGACTATATGCCGGAGGGCTATGACGTGGCGGCGCTTCATTATCTTCTGAAGCCTGTTTCTGAGGAAAAATTATTTGAAGTGCTGGACCGCGCCCATACGGCCAGCCGGAAGACAGAGCAGGTGATTCTCTGCCCCACGGAACAGGGGAAAGTGCGGATCCCCGTGCGGGAGATCCTCTATGTCGAGGCATTTTTGCACACCACAGAACTGCACACCGCCGGAAAGACCTATCGGGTCTCGCATTCTATCTCTGAGCTGGAAACGATCCTGGGACAGGAGGCAGTGCGCTGTCATCGTTCCTATCTTGTACTGCTGCGTCATGTGCTGCGGATCTCGAAAACTGAGCTGGTGCTTACAAACGGCGAGGTGCTGCCCATTTCCCGCAGTGCCGCGCCGCAGGTGCACACCGCCTTTGTGAAGTATTATGCAGGAGATGCCCATGAAGCTCTTTGATCTGCTGTTTGGCCGACTCATCGACCGCCGCATCGCGGCCTATCAGAACGACCTGATTTCCCGTCACTATGACGAAGTGAATACCATGTACCGCCAGATGCGTGCCTGGCGGCACGATTATCATCACCACATCGGGATGATGCTGGCGCTTATAGACCGTCCGGCGGAACTAAAGAGCTATCTTCTGGAATTAAACGACGATCTTACCTGCGTGGACACGGTTCTGAAAACCGGCAATGTGATGGTGGACGCCATATTAAACAGCAAGCTGACGCTCATCAAGTCCCACGAGATCACGGTGCATGCAAAAGCCGTGGTGCCCCAGTCGCTTTCGATCTCCGAGGTGGATCTCTCCGTTATGCTGGGAAATCTCCTGGACAATGCGCTGGAGGCCTGTCTCCGCCAGCGTGCGGGGGAGGAGCGCTTTATCCGCATTTATGTGGGACAGCTGCGGCAGCAGCTTTATCTCAGCGTCACCAACACCACCGGCGAAGTGCGCAGGGAGGGCAAATTCTGGCGCAGTACCAAGGCATCCGATTCCCATGGCTTCGGCCTCATGCAGGTGGATCGCCTTGCCCGGAAGTACGGCGGATATGTGAACCGGCAGTACGAACCCGGCGTGTTCGCCACAGAAGTGATGCTGCCGCTTGATGCAGAAACCAGGTAATCCGAACATCCTGTGCAATTCGTGCGCGAAAACGACCGTTCGTGCAGAATTGCACTTTTTTCTTGAAGACTGTGCGATACTGGATCCGGGAGGTGAAGAAATGCGTGTACGAAAGAAACAGGAAAACGGCGTGACCGCCTATGGCATCTGGTCGAATCTCGGTTTTTTGCTGCGGCAGACCGCCGCGGGCGGGGCGAAACTCTTTCCGGCCTATGGCGCGCTGATCCTCTGCGGCGTGCTGCTGCCGCTGCTCTCTGCGTATCTGCCCAAGGAACTGCTGGAGCTGATCGAGCGCCGCGCCGCACTATCCCATGCGGCGGGAGTGGTGCTTTTCTATATGGGCGGCATTGCGCTTCTGGCCGCCCTGCGGGAGTATCTCACCAAGTACACCTTCCTGCACAAACTGCAGATGAACACCCATTATCTCCGCCTCATCGTGCGGAAGGGTCTCACCACGTCCTATGCCAATCAGGAGCGGGAGGACTTCCGCCTGCTCCAGAATGACAGCTTCACGGCCTGTAACGGCCACTATTCGGAGGTCACCGCGGTGTATGACGCCCTGTCGGTATTTTTCACGGGGCTTCTGGGCTTTGCCGCTTATTTCGGTATCCTGCTGCGGCTGCATCCTCTGGTGGTGCTGTTCCTCACGGCTGCCGCGGTGATCAGTTATCTTTTGAATCTGCGTGTGGTCCGCTGGGAGGCGGCGGAGAACGAGGTGCGCGTGCGGCATCGCCGCCGCATCGACTATCTGAACCGCGTATCCTCCGACGTGCGCGCGGCGAAGGATATCCGGCTATACGGCATGATCCGCTGGCTGGACGCGCTCTATCGGCAGAATATGGATGCCCTGGGCAATTGGTACCGCCGGTATACGAAAAAGATCTTCGGTACAGCGGTCTGGGACGGGGTGCTGGGCCTTCTGCGGGAGGGGATCGCCTATGGATATCTCATCATTTTGGTGCTGCGCGGGGAACTGAGCGTGGCGGAGTTTGCCCTGTATTTCGGGATGATCACCGGATTTTCCGTGTGGCTCGGCAGTCTCCTGGGCCAGTTGGCCGTGCTGCAGCGCATCAGTCTCAGTTTTGACCGTCTGCGCAGCTATCTGGATTACCCGGATGGGAAGCATGGCGGCGCGCTGCTGCCGCCCGCCCGGCCTGCGTCCTATACGCTCTCCCATGTGTCCTATCGCTATGACGGCGCTGACGCCGACACCCTGCGGGATCTGACGCTTCGGATCGCTCCTGGGGAGCATCTGGCCATCGTGGGTCTGGGCGGCGCGGGAAAAACCACTCTGATCAAACTGCTCTCCGGCCTCACCGATCCCACGGCGGGAGAACTCCTGTATGGCGGCAAACCCCTGCGCGACTATGACCGTGCCGCGTTTTATCGCGGCATCTCCGCGGTGTTCCAGCAGCATTCCCTGCTGCCGGTGACGGTGGCGGAGATCGTGGCGGCGGCGCCGCCAGAGGAGATCGACCGCGCCCGGGTGGAGACCTGTCTGCGGCAGGCGGAGCTCTGGACACGCATTTCTGCGCTGCCGGAGGGGATGGACAGTCGGTATTCCCGGGAGATCTATGAGGATGGCGTCGCCTTTTCCGGCGGCGAAACGCAGAAGCTTCTGCTGGCCCGGGCGCTTTACCGGGATGCACCCATAATGATATTGGACGAACCCACCGCCGCCCTGGATCCTCTGGCGGAGAGCCGCCTTTACGAGACCTATCACAGCCTGATGGCGGGGAAAACCACGCTCTTTGTGTCGCATCGTCTGGCCTCCACCCGCTTCTGTGACCGGATCCTCCTTCTGGAGGATGGCCGGATCCGGGAGATCGGCACCCATGAGGAACTATTGCGGGCAAAGGGCCGCTACGCCGCCCTCTTTGAGATGCAGGCGAAGCATTATCGGGAGTCAGATGGGGAGGTGGATGCATGAAGGAACGCATGACACTGCGCCGCCGCATCACCGTCACCCGCCGCGGCTACGGCATTCTGCGGCGCTATTGCCCCGGACTGGCGTCGGGAAAGGCCGCCGAGGCATTCCTGCAGGCAGTACAGCCCTTTCTCACCCTGTATCTCTCGGCCCGGATCGTCACGGAGCTCTCCGGCCCGCGGGATCTCCGGCGGCTGTTGCTTCTGGCGGGATCGGCGGTGCTTTTGAATCTTCTGATTGCCCTGCTCACCGCCCGGATCAGCCGCGTGTGCAGTCACCGGGAGAGCCTCATGTTCTCCTGGTTTGGCAAGGTGTTTGCGGATAAGCAGATGTCCATGGATTATGCGGATCTGGAAAGCGCATCTGTGCAGACCATGCGCCAGCGGGCGGAGGAAAACCTCTATATGTTTGGCAACGGCCTGGGACAACTGGTATGGGGGATCCAGGGTCTGGTGAAATCATCGGTGGCCATTGCGGCATCCGCCGCCCTGACGGCGACGCTCTTTACGGCAAAGACCGGGCATCCGTTCTTTGACTCGTTCCTGTGGATCCCTGTGGTGCTGGGGCTGATTTTCCTGGGCGGATTCCACCAGTTCCGGGCAGCAGCGCGGGAAAACCGCATCTTTGAGACCTGGAGCGAGCACACCGTGTGGTTCAACCGCAGTTTTCAGTTTTACGGGCAGGAGCTGCCCTTTTCTCAAGAGCGGGCCAAAGATGCCCGCATCTACGATCAGGCCCGGGCGGCAGATCGGGTGATGGAAGAGATGATCGCCCATAACCGGGAGGATGCCGATCCCATTCACCGCATGGCGCTTCCTCCCGCCCTGGCGCGGCTTGGCATCGGTGTGGGCAATGCGCTGTGCTATCTCTTCGTGGCGGCAAAGGCGCTTTACGGTGCTTTCCCCGTGGGCCAGCTGCTCCAATATGCCGGAGCGCTGCTGCTCCTGGGCGAGGGCGTGCAGAATATGATGTTTGTGGTGGTGGATAACGGCATCTACTGCCGCCATCTGGAGGGCCTTTATGAATTCCTCGATCTGCCGAATCGGAAATACCAGGGCACGCTGCCGGTGGAAAAGCGCTTCTTCTGCGAAAACGGCGACAACGACTATGAATTCGAGTTCCGGAACGTGAGCTTCACCTATCCCGGCGCCGCGGAACCGGCGCTGCGGAATGTCTCCCTGCGCTTCCATGTGGGATGCCGGGCGGCACTGGTGGGCGAAAACGGCAGCGGGAAATCCACCCTCATCAAGCTGCTCTGCCGTCTCTACGATCCGGACGAGGGCGAGATCCTCTTAAACAGCATTGATATCCGCAAGTACGATTATGCGGAGTATCTCTCCCTTTTCTCCGTAGTGTTTCAGGATTTCCGGCTCTTTTCCTTCTCTCTGGGGCAGAATGTAGCGGCGTCTGATCAGGTGGAGGAGGCCCGCGCAGAGGAAAGCCTCCGCAGGGCCGGATTTGGGGAGCGCCTTGACACGCTGCCCCTGGGCCTTGACACGCCGCTCTACCGTGAGTTTGAGGCGGACGGGGTGGAACTCTCCGGCGGCGAGGCGCAGAAAACGGCCCTTGCCCGGGCGCTTTATCGGAATGCGCCCGTGATGATACTGGATGAGCCCACCGCCGCCCTGGATCCCGTGGCGGAGACCGCCGTGTATGAGGCCTTTGACCGGCTCTGCGCGGACAAGACCGCCATCTATATCTCCCACCGACTCTCTTCCTGTAAATTCTGCGACGAGATTCTGGTGCTGGAGAAAGGCCGCCTGATCCAGCGGGGCACCCACGCAGAGCTCCTGCGGGACGAAGCGGGCAAATACCACGCCCTCTTTACGGCACAGGCGAAATATTATCAAAATACCGAAAGAAAGCCCGGAACCTGATCGTTCCGGGCTTTCGTCCTATTGAAGCGTTATTTCCAGTCCTCTGCGTGCAGGGCGAACTGTTCGCCGGCTTCTCGCATGGCGGGCAGCATGTATTCCCGGCTGAAGCGGGTGATGGGCAGGCGATCCAGCGCCTGTACGCCCATGTGGCGCATGGTGGTCTCCATGCGGTCCAGACAGGAAATGGTGCCGTTGCCGGAGCCGCCGGCGCAGGCCACCAGGAGACAGCGCTTGCCGTTCAGCCAGTGATTAGTGAAGGGCTCACACCGGCGCATCCGGTCGAGCAGAGCCTTGAGATTCTCGGAGAGGTCGCCCCAGTAAACCGGCGTGACGAGAACGATGCCCTCGGCCTCCCGGAATGCGTCGTAAATCTCCTGAAAATCGTCCTTTTTTACACAGCTTCCTTTGCTGATGCAGGTGCCCCAGCCATTGCCGCAGGCACTACACATCTCGATCTTCTTGCGGTTCAGATGGAATTCCACCACGTCCTTGCGGGCGGCGCGGATGCCGGAGATGATCCGGTCCTTGGATGCCGCGGTGAGTCCGTCCGTATTGGGACTGGACCATACCACTACAAATGCCATGATTGCTCCTCCTTACAGGTCTTTATGACTTTAGTGTAACAGCATCCGCCGGATCATGCAAGCTTTTTTCCTGGTGAAATACGGGCGTCTGTGTTATACTGTAGGGAGAAGAATCTGTTCGGAGGAACGCAATGAAAACAATTTATCAGAACGCCGTCGTATATACCGGCGCCCTGCCTTTTGTCGAGGCATTTGTGGTGGAAGAGGATCGTTTTATCTATGCAGGCACCCGGGAAGGCGCTATGGCGCATTATGAGCCCGGCGATGTCTGTGAAGATCTCCATGGCGCCTTTGTCTGTGCCGGATTTCACGACAGTCATATGCATCTTCTGGGCTATGGCCAGACGCTGCAGAGCGCACCGCTTCACCAGCACACGGAATCGCTGGCCGAAATGCTCTGCTGTCTGCGGGAACACGCAGAACGAAACCCCGGCGGATGGATTCTGGGCCGCGGATGGAATCAGGACTATTTCCGGGATACGCCGCGCATGCCCACCCGCTGGGATCTGGATCAGGTGTCCGGGGATCGCCCGGTGTGTGCGGTGCGCGCCTGCGGCCATGCCCTGGCGGTCAATAGCTGTGCCCTGAAAATCCTGGGGATTACGACAGACACGATCTCGCCGGAGGGCGGCGAAATCGGCAGAACCGACGGCGAGCCAAACGGCCTGTTCTTTGATAACGCCATGGATCTGGTTTACCAGGCGTTTGCCGCGCCGGATCGGGAGAGCGTCAAGCAAATACTGCGCGCCGCCTGCCGCGCCCTGAATCAGTACGGCGTAACCGCTTGTCAAAGCGACGATTACTGCGTGTTTTCCGCCCTTCCCTGGCAGGAAGTGAACGCCGCATTCCGGGAACTGGAGGCGGCGGGCGAGCTCAGCGTGCGGGTGTATGAACAGTGTAATTTCTCGGGTTCCGACGATTTGCGTGCGTTTCTCGAAGCCGGGAACGTGACGGGGCGGGGGAGCGATTTCTTCCGGATCGGCCCGCTGAAACTGCTGGGCGACGGTGCGCTTGGGCCGCGCACAGCGTATTTATCCGCGCCTTACGCGGATGCCCCCGATACCTGCGGTATCCCGGTGTTTTCCCAGGAGACCTTTGACGAGATGATCTCCCTTGCCCATGAAAACGGGATGCAGACCGCCGTGCATGCCATCGGCGATGCCTGTCTGGATCGCGTGCTGGGGGCCATGGAGCGCGCCATGGCAAAAACGCCCCGGGAAGATCCGCGGCACGGCATCGTGCACTGTCAGATCACCCGTCCGGATCAGTTGGAGCGGATCGCCGCATTGGGGCTTCATGTCTATGCACAGAGTATTTTCCTCGATTATGACACCGGCATTGTGGAGGCCCGGGTGGGCGCGGAGCGCGCCACATCCAGCTATAGCTGGAAATCTCTGATGCGCCGGGGCGTTACCGTTTCAAACGGCACCGATGCACCGGTGGAACAGCCCTTTGCCCTGGGCGGCATCCAGTGCGCCGTCACCCGTCAGAATCTGGCCGGAACCGTGGCGCCCTATCTGCCCGGGGAAGCCTTTACCGTGCAGGAGGCCCTCCTTAGCTATACCGCCGCCTCCGCCCGTGCCTGCTTTGCGGAGGACCGCATGGGCAGGATCAAACCGGGTATGCTTGCAGACTTTGTGGTGCTGGGAGAAAACCCGTTCTCGGTGCCTCCGCAGGAGATCCACCGCATACCGGTGCAGAGAACCTATGTGGGCGGAACACTGGTATACCGCGGGGATTCCGCATCCTGAAAAAAATGAGAAAAACCGGGACAGCGATGGCGTTCGCTGTCCCGGTTTTGCCATATTATTTGCTGAGAACGCTGTGCTTCGCACCGGCTTTTGGCTGGTAATTGATCTCGTTGACGGAATAGACCGTGATGAATGCGGTGGGGTCGGTCTTTTTCAGATAGTCCATCAGCGCCCGATATTCCTGTTTGTCCACGATGACAATGATCTCCTGTTTCACCTCGCCGCTGTAGGCACCGATGATTTCATTCAGGGTGGCGCCGCTGTGGAGCTCATAGAGGATAAAGTCCCGGATTTCGGGGAGTTTTGGGGAAATGATGCACACCCGGCGCTTGATGTGGAGGCCGAAGATAAAATGATCCACGATCATGCCGCCGAAATAGGTGCCCAGGATACTCAGCACCACGATATTCATGTCGTACACCAAAATGGATGTCATAGCCACCAGCATACCGGAAAGGGACATGGCTTTTCCCAGTTCCATCCGCAGGAATTTGTTCATGAGCTTTGCCACGATGTCCAGTCCGCCGGAGGAGGCATTGCAGGAAAAAAGCAGCGCCAGACCCACGCCCACCACCAGAATATAGCAGAGCACGTCCAGCAGGGGATCCTGGGTAATGGACTGAAAATCCGGGAAGATGCGCTCAAACACGCCCAAAATCACCGGCATCAGAATCGACGCATACACCGTTTTGATGCCGAATTCCGGCCCGATCAGGATAAATCCGATGATGAGCAGCACCACATTCAAAAGCAGCGTGATGGTGGACACCGACAGGGGGATAAAATTGGCCAGCACCATGGCAAGTGCGGTGCCGCTGCCGATGGTGACGTGACTGGGCAGCATGAAGAAGAACACTGCCGCCGCCACGATCAGTGTGCCGACGGTCACGATCAGATATTCCTTGATGGAGCGCATGACAGTCATGGGTTTTCCTCTCTCTCATTTCATAAAATCATCCGAGTACTGATTATACGCGCAAAACCGTGCTTTGTAAAGAAAAAAGCACGGTTTTGAAAGAAGTGGCTGTGATATTGTGATTTGGTCGGCGCCGGAGTTATGCGTAATACTGCGCCTGTGCGGTCCAGAGGGCGTGGTATTTGCCGCCTTCGTCCGCCAGGAGTGCGCTGTGACTGCCGCGCTGGATCAACTGTCCCTCGTGAAACACCAAAATCTCGTCGCAGAAGGCGCAGGAGGACAGCCGGTGACTGATATAAACGGCGGTTTTGTCACCGGAGATTTCATGGAACTGGGCGTAGATTTCCGCCTCTGCAATGGGGTCCAGGGCAGCAGTGGGCTCGTCCAGTACGATAATGGGCGCGTCCTTATAAAGCGCCCGGGCAATGGCGATCTTCTGCGCCTCGCCGCCGGAGACACTGACGCCGTGCTTGCCGAATTCCTGATAAAGCTGGGTGTCCAGTCCCTCCGGCAGAGAGTCAAGGCGTTCGCCGAATCCTGCCTGACGCAGGGCGTTTTCCGCCCGCGCCCGGTCGTACCCGTCGCTGCCTGCCACATTCTCGCCCAAAGGCTGCGACAGCAGTCCGAAATCCTGGAACACAATGGAGAACACCGCCCGGTATTCGTCCATGTCATACTTGCGGATATCGATCCCATTTAAGAGGATCTCGCCTTCGTCAGGGTCATAAAGCCGGCACAGGAGCTTGATCAGGGTGGTCTTGCCGCTGCCGTTTTCGCCCACGATGGCCACGCGGCTGCCGATGCGGAATCGGAGACTCACATGGCGCAGCGCCCAGGTTTTGGCGCCGGGATAACGGAAGGACACGTCCCGGAATTCGATCTCATATTCCCGGTCCGCCCGCTTTTCCGTGGGCAGACTGCCCTGATACATCCGGTTTGGAAGATCCAGAAATACATAGGAGGTGCGCAGGAAGCGGGTGTTGTTCCGCAGATTGCCCATGAGGATCAAAAACTGAGAAATGCCGTGGGAGAATGCCGTCACGGCGCCCACATACTGGGTCACAGAACCCACGCCAAAGGCTCCGCCCCAGGCCTTCAGACAGACAAAGAGATAGATGCATCCCGTGAAGATGGCCGGGAGATTCACCGCCGCGGCAGTGCTGAGTCCCGGCAGACCTGCCTTCATGCGGGCAAAGCGCCCGTCCATGCCCCAGATCCGCACGGAGTCCAGATGTTTCTCCCGGATCAGGGGTTCCTGGTGATAAATACGCACATCCATGGCGCGGGGCAGTTCGCCGGTGCGCCAGCCAAAGAAGGATGCCAGACGATTGCCCAGGCGGTTATCCTCCGCAAAGGCGGCGGACAGCGCCGTCATGCGGTTCTGGAAATGGGAGACCAGAAAAATCACCAGTCCCATCACCGCAAAGAGCAGCAGTACAAAGAGCGGGTGGTTCAGGATCGTCAGTCTGCCGCTCTCCGGCGGCACCAGAGACACAAAGAGCGTCACCGTCAGCGCCACTGCGCCGATGATCTCAATGACTGCCGCCAGGAAATCCCGGAAGAGCCAGACGGTCTTGAAGATGCCCCAGCCCAGCGTGTACTCGTTCTGCCGGATCTGCACCACCCGGTCAATGGTCTCCTGCCGGTCGGCGTCGGCATAGTCTAAAGACAGCAGCTTATCGCCATAGATGCGGCTGCGCTGTACCCGGTAGTATTCGATCCTGGCGCTTTCCCAACGGCGCAGGACGTTGCTGCCCAGAAGCAGCACTACTTCCGCGATCACCGCGGACAGAGCCCAGGGCCAGAGAACCTCCGCCCGTCGGGCAGAGGAGAGCTCATTGATGATCTGTGCGGAAAAATAGATGGAGATCAGAGGATGCAGATGGAAGAAAACTGCGCGCAGTGTGCAGGCCAGGAAGAGCTGCGGCGCATAGCGCCGGATATCCCGCATACTGCGGCGGTGCAGCCGCCAGGTTTCCCGAAGTCCCGGAAGATCATGCTTCTTCATATGCCATTCCCTCCTGTTCCTGATAATACTGACTCTGCACCCGGAAGAGTGCGGCGTACTGCCCATCCAGAGCAAGAAGCGCTTCGTGGGTTCCCTCCTCGGCAATATCGCCGTTTACCAGAAAGAGCACCCGGTCACAGAAGCGGGTGGAGGCCAGACGATGGGAGATAAAGACCGAGGTTTTTCCCCGGGTCATCTCGTGGTACTTCCGGTACATCGCATCCTCCGCAAGGGGATCCAGGGCGGCGGTAGGCTCGTCCAGAAGCAGGAAGCTGCCGTTTTTATAAAGCGCGCGTGCCAGAAGCAGTCGCTGGGTCTGGCCGCCGGAAAGCAGGATGCCATCGGCGTAAACTTCCTTGCCGATCTTGGTCTGTATCCCATCCGGCAAAGCGTTCACCTTGGCGGTAAGTCCGGCCTTTTCAATGGCGTCCCCAAGGCGGTCTGCGTCGATCTCCCCGTCGCCGGCGATATTCTCTGCAATACTGGCGTCTAAGAGAGAATGCTCCTGGAAGACTGCAGAGAAGAGCGCGTAGTATGCCGTTCTGTCGTATTCCCGGATATCCACGCCGTCCAGAAGCACCTGACCCTCTGTGGGATCCAGAAGCCCGCATAAGAGCTTCACCAGCGTGGTCTTACCCGCGCCGTTCAGACCCACGATGGCCAGATTCTCACCGGGATGAATGGTCAGATTCATATGGGAAATGGTGTCCCGTTCGCTGCCCGGATAGCGATAGCTGACGTCCTGAAGCCGGAGCTCCGGCCGCAGCGCGGCGGGAATCGGCCTCTTCGGCTTTGTGTCATAGGGTTCCGGCACGTCCAGAAATTCCCGCACCGCCGCGATTTCCAGGGTGTTTCGGTAAAGATCGGTGATGCCGATGAAGATATCATTGATATACCGAGAAAGGCCCGCTACGGCACTAAAATACAGCAAAAAATCCGCCGCGCTCATCCCTTCGGTCAGGGCCAGGTAAATGAGATAGAGATAGGAGATCGCGGCGCGGGCGGACATAATGAAAACATCCGCCAGATTCCCCCGGAAATGCACGATCTCGCTTCGGACGATGTACTTCCGGTATGCCTGCAGGGTGCGGTGATAGATCTGATCCATCCAGGGCTTCAGACCAAAGATCCGCACGTCCTTTGCAAACGATACGGATTCGGATTTATCCCGCAGGTATTCCAGGCGGTTCATGTATGCGCCCTTTTCTTCCCGGTGGAAATAGTCCCAACTGTAACAGCGCTTGGCCACCAGGGTGGAACAGAGCGTCATGCCGATCATCAGCACCACCAGCCACAGACTGACCCGGGATAACACCGTCAGGTAGAAGAGGAACGTGCCCACACTTACGAGAACCTTGCGTCCGTTCTGATAGACCTGCTCCGCTGCGCTCGCTTCGTCCGCCGTGGTGTTCAGGGCGTTTTTCCGCAGATTCAGGATGCGGGGATCTGTGGCGTTTTCATAGGCCGTCCGGTGCATCTTTGCGAGAATGCGGTCCCGCAGTGCTGCCCGGATCTCCAGTCTGCCGTGGACACTGAGATTCTCAAGATAAGTGGACAGCATCCCGAGGGAAAAAAGCCCGCCCGCAAAAAAAAGAATGACAAGGAGCAGCGCGGACAATGCCGCGTGAATCTCCACCTGCCGCAGAATCTGCGGCACGACATAGAGCTGCAGCGCATTCACGCCCACAGCGGCCGCCGCTGTGATCAACAGGAACAGGAGTAAACTGCGCCGGGTCTGCCAGGCGAGAGCGGTCATGTACCAGAGATTGCCCGGCATTCCATATCGTGGTCTTTCGCGTTTCTTCATAGAGTCACCTCCCACGCTATCCTAGCATAGAATCTGTTCCTTTGGACGTTTTTTGCACGAATGGTTCTTTTCCCGCACGAATGACAAAATCTGCCCCAGTTTTTTGAAAAACCGGGGCAGTGCGTTTTACTGCGTTGATCTTCTGAACTGCGACATAAACTGCCAGGCCTGTTCACAGGTGTGTTCCCGGCACTCGTGTGCCTGGCCGCCCACACAGGCGAAGGCGGTGCGGGTGACGCCGTCCTGGCTCTCGAAATAGTGGATACGCAGGGTGTTGCCCCGCTGGGGATCGACGATGTCCTCCACGCGGTCGCCGCTGATGCCCCAGATGGGATCCGGCCAGTTCTCCCGGTCTTCAAAGGTGACCGTATAAGGCGTTTTCAGCTGATTGACACGGAATACATAGCGCATTCTGTCCCAGCAGCGCTCTGCCTGGAAGGGCAGCTCCGGCAGGGGCGTCACCTCGCCGCCGGCATAGAAGAGCGGGACGGGGGTATCCTCATTGATGGGTGCCGGGGCGGGCTTTCCATAGGAATTGCAGCCCACCTCAAAGGTGGCGTCCATGGGCGCCAGCGCGGCAAAGGCCGCGGGATACTCCTGATAAAGATCCCAGGATTTACAGCCGCCCATGGAGAAGCCGCTGCCGTAGATCCGGGTGGGATCGATGGGATAGCGGGTTTTCAGAATTTCGATGAGCTCCATCATCTCCGTGGCGGTGCTGTTCAAATGGTTCTCAATGGCGACTAAGAGGAAGCCGTGCCGACGGGCAATGCGATACCATCCGGACACATGGGCGATATAGAAGGAGGAGTCACCGCCGCCGTGGAAGGCCAGAAGCAGCGGCACAGGCCCGTTTGCAAAGAGATCCTTCCGGTAATAGGCCACGTAACCGATGCGGTGGGTCTCCGTGCCCCGGTCGTCGCCCAGGTTGTCGGGCGAGGTGTGAACGGTGGCCACACTCGGTTCCTCCACCATGTCAAGCGACTCCATCACCGGTTCTTCCGCCAGCACGCCCACCCAGCGCTTGCGGCGATAGAGGAAGCGGTCAAAGTCCGCCGGGAAGTCCAGTGTGTCCCGCACTTCCACATAATCGCTGCCCGCCCGCAGGGCGTCGTTCACGGCCTCGGAATTATGGACCGACAGGATCGGCAGATCCCGGCGCTCCACCCGGGGCAGAACGGAGAGATTCTCAAGAATCAGCGCCGCCGGCGTGATGTCGCCGGGGCCCCAGAGATACTGGCCCTCCAGTTTTTTCAGACAATGCTTGGCCAGATAATCCGCCGCCTTGCCGCGGCCGTATACGATGGTGCGGAAGATGGCGCCGCGGATCACGGGCTCGCCCCATTCGCCGGTAAAGCGGTTTTTCGGCGTTACGATGCCGTCATGATGATACTGATTGATGCGGGATTCCGCGATGAGGTCGGCGAATAAAGTCTCCGGCGCGGCGTCCCATCCGCCTGCGGCAGTGGGCGTCACAAAGACCACGCTGGTGGAATACCGGGCGGCGATCTCATGATAGCCAGAGGCGATGGCATAGGCCACGGCATCCTCCATGCTGCGGTACTCGTCATCAAAAATCAGAAGATATGGCGCCATAAAGCCAAAGTTCACGATATCCGAAAGTGGATTGCCCACCGGCACATACACTTTGACCGCAAAGGTATCGAAGGAATATTCCCACGTTTTCCCGCCGTCTGACAGGGTGTTGATCGTCGGCATCTGCTGCATCCCCATAAAGCTTCCTCCTTTTCCCGCCGTATCCTGTAAAAATACGCAGCGGATCAGTTGATTTTATCTATAGTATAGTATGAAACATGACATAATGCAAGATGATAGAAGGGGAGGAAAAGCTTCCACAGGATGTACACAGCGCAAAAAATATGCTATAGTAAATACGATATACAAAGAAAAATGAAATCAGGAGGAATATCGTTTTGTTTTGGGATTCCACTTATCTTCTGGTGTTGATCGGTGTGGTGATCAGTGCGCTGGCCTCCGCAAACGTGAGCCGCACCTTTCAGAAATACAGCGGGACCTTTTCATCCCGCGGGATCACGGCAGAGGCCTGTGCCGCGGCGATTCTGAGAAGTGCCGGGATCACGGATGTGCGGATCGACCGCATTTCGGGCAGTCTCACGGATCACTATTCGCCCAAAGAAAAGATCCTGCGCCTGTCGGACAGCGTCTATGGCTCCTCCTCGGTGGCGGCCATCGGCGTGGCCGCCCATGAGTGCGGACACGCGATCCAGCATCATGTGGGCTATGCGCCTCTGAAACTGCGCTCCTTCTCCGTGCCGCTGGCCAATATCGGGTCAAAGCTCTCCTGGCCGCTGATCCTCCTGGGCATCGTTCTGGGATACGCGGGCCTCACGGAGATCGGCATTCTGCTCTTCTCCTTCGTGCTGCTCTTCCAGATCATCACGCTGCCGGTGGAGTTCAATGCCTCCCGCCGGGCCATGAGCATTTTGAATCAGCAGGGGATTTTAGTGGGCCTGGAGCAGGACGGCGCCGGGCGGGTGCTGCGCGCCGCCGCTATGACTTATGTGGCCGCCGTGGTCTCCTCGCTTCTGCAGCTTCTGCGTCTTTTGCTTTTGACCCGCGGCCATCGCCGCCGCAGCTGAAAAAAGAAAACGCCCCTTGTGCAAGCCGGATGCCTGCACAAGGGGCAATTTTTTATGAAAATCGTCTGGCATAGCCGCAGCGGCGGCAGAGTGATTCCGCGGCCTCCCGTTTCTGAAAGCCTGCGCGTATGGCTTCTGCCCGTGGAGAGGCCAGAATAGCGGAAAGCTCCTCCCGGAACGCATTGCCCAGCGTGATGATGCCCTCGCTGTCCATGCAGCAGGGCACCACCGATCCGTCGCAGAGGATCCCGAAGTGATCCCGCAGACCGTA
Organism: Oscillospiraceae bacterium; assembly: GCA_015067705.1. Taxonomy (GTDB): domain Bacteria; phylum Bacillota; class Clostridia; order Oscillospirales; family QAMX01; genus Allobutyricicoccus. The sequence goes on along the minus strand of SVLW01000023.1, from coordinate 12,158 downwards.
GCAGGAGACCTGTGCGCCCAGATCCGGCGCGTCCTCGTCCGGCCAGTCAAAGCGCTCTCCCCATTCGAGATGCAGCTTATTGCGGATCCGGATGCCCCGGGTGTTGGGTGTCCATTCGCCCCGGAGGTGCTCCCGAAAGTATGCCTCGGTTGCCTGATTCCTGCCCCGGTCATAGTCTTTATTCCAAAGCCGCAGCACCACGATGATGCCCGCGTCTGCGGCGGCATCGGCAAAAGCGGTGATCTCCCGGAGATAGGCGAGATATGCCTCCTCCGTGCCATCCTCAAAGCTGTGGACGGAGATATTTACCTTATGGGGCCGTGCGGCCAGCAGTTCCTCCTGCCTTGCGGCCAGCAGGGTGCCGTTGGTGGTGAGAATGGAGCGGAAACCGCAGGCCGATGCCAGTTCCAAAAAGCGCGGCAGCGCCGGATGCGTCAGCGGCTCGCCCATCAGGTGATAGTAGAGATACCGGGTCTCTCCTGCAAGCTGCGAGAGCAGATGCCGGAATTCCTCCTCCGTCATGCGGCGGGGCGTGCGGCTGTGCCCGTGGCAGAAGGAACAGTGCATATTACAGAGATTCGTGATCTCTACATAAACCTTGGCGAACATGAATGCTCCTTTTTATACGTCCTGGGTGTTGCGGGAGATGACCTCGTTCTGCACATCGCGGCTCAAGCGGGTGAAATAGGCGCTGTAGCCCGCCACGCGCACCACCAGATCCTGATAATTTTCCGGATGCTCCTGGGCATCCAGCAGGGTGGCGTTGTCCACCACATTGATCTGCAGCTCCTGTCCGCCCAGCCGCATAAAGGTCTCGGCCAGACGGCCCATATTCTCAAGGGCATTCTCCGTCCGGACAGCGGAGGCGGAGAACTTGATATTGCAGGTGTTGCCGCCGGCCCAGTGCTCCACATTATTGAGGGAGGCCACCGAGCGCAGGAGCGCCGTGGGTCCATGCACATCGATACCCTGCACGGCGCCGACGCCGTCCACCAGAGGCGTGCCGGACTTTCTGCCGTCCGGGGAGGCACCAGTGTGGTGACCGGAAGCCACGTGGGTGTTCACCGGCCAGACACCGCTGGTATAGTGGCCGCCGCGGGAATCGGCATGCATGGAGTTAAACTCCGCGTGCACCGCATAGACGCGGTTTGCCATCTCGTCGGCCTCCTGTACATCGTTGCCGAAGCGATCCGGCTGGTGCAGCATGACCTGACGCATGATCTCGTCGTTTTCAAAGTTTTCCTGCAGCGCGGTGATCACCTGCTGCATGGTATAGCGTTTCTTCTCATAGACCAGCCGTTTGATATTCATCATACCGTCCACCGCATTGGTGGCGCCGATGATGCAGACGCCGGAGAGAGAATACTTGGTGCCGCCGTCCACCATGTCTTTCCGGCGGGCAATGCAGTTATCCAGCAGGGAACTGGTGAAGGGGCAGGGCACCAGACGCATCTGGGATTCCGAGGCGATCTGTGCCGCCTGGAGATTCAGACCGGCGATGTACTGCATCTGTTTCGTATAGGCGGCGAAGAATTCTTCAAAATTGGAGAAGGTGGTGGGGTCGCCGGTCTCGATGCCAAGCTGTTTGCCGGTGGTCAGGGACTTGCCGTTTGTAAGCGTCAGCTCCAGAACCTTGGTGGGATTCAGGTGGCCGCCGGCGGTCATGGCCTGTTCCTTGCCGGGAACAGCGGGCTCCACACAGCCTACGATCGCGTAGTTCAGGGCGTCCTCATGACTGACGCCGTTTGCTTCCAGTTCGGCCATAATCACGTCATCGTGGAAGAGCGCCGGCATACCCATGCCCTGGGCGATGACCTCCATGGCGTGGGCCCAGAGATCCGGGTCAATGTTCTGATGCCAGCGCAGCGTCACTGCAGGCTGGATGAAGCGCGTAGCGGCAATGGCATCGAGGCAGAGATGAGAGAGCGGGTTGGACATATCATTTCCGTCGGCATCCTGTCCGCCGATGGTGAAATTCTGGAACAGGGTGGCGCCGATGCCGTCGTGGACATTCTCCATGAACTTCATCCAGAGACTCAAAAGAAGCTCCCATGCCTCGTCCTCCGTCATGCGGCCTTCCTCCAGGTCGCGGGCATAGAAGGGGTAGATATACTGGTCAAAGCGGCCGGCGGAAATGGACCAGCCGTACTGCTCGATATGTACCGCCAGATGGGTGAATACAAAGGCCTGCAGCGCTTCGTGGAAGGTCTCGGCGGGATATTCCGGCACCTTGCGGCAGATCCGCACGATCTCAAGAAGCTCTTTGGCGCGGGCAGGCTCGGCAGTCGCGGCCTCCGCCTCGGCCAGATCGGCATAGCGGTTTGCCCAGGCGATGATGGCCTGAGAGGTGATGATGACGGATTGCAGGAAATCCCGTTCTTTCTGCGTTTCCGCGGCGGGCAGACCTGCCTCCGCCTCCTCAATAATGGCGCGGAAGCCCCGCCGGATAGCCTTTTCATAGTCCACGATCAGGTGGCCGAAGCCGGTGCCGGTGCCCGTGACATAGCCGCAGGTCATCTCGGCGTCGTTATCCCGGATGGCGTCCGTAAAGACCTCCCGGCTGGCTTCCAGAACGGTTTTGCCCCGCCAATAGCCCTCGATCTCCTCCGGCCAGTCCCGGTTGGAGGCCAGGGTATACTCGGGATAGGTGGTGCGCTTGGCAAGGCCGCTGCTGCGGCTGCCCACCAAAAGCTCGTTGGGACGCAGGTAAAGCGGCACGGTGGTCAGGATCTCATAAAAACCCTTTGCACGGCGCAGGGCAACGCTCTCGCCCTCGGTTTTCTGATACGACCGGGTCAGCGCCCAGGCGCGCTCGAAGCAGCAACCAAAGGGCGTTTGAAAGAATTCGTCCTTTAATTTCTGAATACGCGGGGTCATTTCTCTTCCGCATCTGGTCATTGTCATGATTCTCCCTCCCTTTATCCAATCAAAATGTCACAGTTCAGTTCTTTCTCGATCAGCGCGCGATACCGCTCCATGTCCTCCATGGCAGGCGGCGCCGTGTCGGCCAGTTCGTACGTGAGCCCCAGCGCGCGGTATTTGGATTCCGCCATGCGATGGAAGCGGAGAAGCTCCACCCGTTGGGGCTCCTGCCCCTTCAGGAATTCCGCGATCCGCAGAAGCTCCACCTCGTCGTCGGTATAGCCCGGAATGATGGGTACCCGCACCCAGATGGGCACGCCGGTCGCCCGGAGCCTTTGGTAATTCTCAAGGATTCGCCCGTTCTCCAAACCCGTGGCCCGCCGGTGCAGGGCGGGGGAGACGGCCTTGATATCATAAAGGAACAGATCCGCCAGGGGAAGCACCGTCTCAAATGCCTCCCACGGTACGGCGCCCGCCGTATCCACCGCGGTGTGCAGACCCGCATCTTTACCGCGGGTGAGCAGTGCTTTTGCAAATTCCGGCTGCAGCAGGACTTCGCCGCCGGATAAGGTCACGCCGCCGCCGGAGGAGGCATAAAAGGGAATATCCCGGGAGAGGATCTCCCACACCTCATCCACGGTATGGGGCCGTCCGGTGAGTTTCAATGCCCCGGTGGGGCAGACCTCCGCGCATTTGCCGCAGCCGATACACAGACTGCGGTCGAATTGATGCCCCGGCGCCAATCGGTGCGCCTGCTTTTCACAGGACGCGGCGCAGAGACCACAGCCGATACAGTCCTCCGGCGTGTAGTAAAGCCCCGGCGCCATGGAAAAGGACTCCGGATTGTGACACCAGCGGCACCTGAGCGGACAGCCCATAAAAAACACGGTACTGCGGATTCCCGGCCCGTCATGGGAGGAATAGCGCTGGATATCAAAAATGCTCCCCTGCATTATGCTCACCTCTCTTCTTCGTTTATTATAGTACGGGCGGCGCATTTGCACAAGCGGATTTCTTCGTCATATGATAGAAAAAGAGGATCCCTCGGCGGCGAACAGACCCTTGAATCGGGGAAATGAAGTTGGTATAATAAAGACAGCGATGCAGAATGAAATGCAGAGGATGGATAATCACAATGATGATTTTTGACACTTTCCGGCAGCTCACGGACAGTCTGCGGGATACGGCTTCCTATGTGGCGGATCTGGATACCTATGAGATCCTTTTTATGTCCGATGCGCTGAGAGACCTGTTTCACATCCCGGAATCAGATCTGTGCCGGGGAAAAACCTGTTACCAGATTCTGCATCAAACAGACCATCCCTGCACCTTCTGCGTGAATCAGAAACTGGAACAGCAGATCCGTTATTCCTGGATGCAGTATCATCAGGGCATCTCCAAATGGCTGCTCATTGATGACCGCATTGCGGAGGTCCGGGGACGGCGCTATCATGTGGCCATGATGCGGGACGCGGATGAATGCCATCCCGAAGATGTGGAGCTGGAGGAACGACTGCAGATCGACAATGTGCTTTTGCAGTGCATCCAGATCCTGTCCACCAATTCCGATCACGATGCGGCCACGAATTCCTTCCTGGAAACGCTTGGTCGGTATTATGACGCCAATCGCGCCTATATCTTTGAAAACAACCTGCAGAAAGAGACCACGGACAACACCTTTGAATGGTGCGCCGACGGCGTCGAGCCCCAGCGGGACGTGCTGCAGAATCTGCCGCTTTCCTCTATTGATGACTGGATGAATCCGCTCCGCACGGCGGGCGAGATCTATTATGATATGCGCGAGGAGGAGCCGGGCAGCGAATCCTATCGGCTTCTCGAAATGCAGGGGATCCAGTGCACCATGGCGGTGCCGCTTTCCTCCGAAGGGGAGATCGTGGGTTTTATCGGCGTGGATGATCCCCGGCGGAATCGCCGCGATCTGCGGCTTTTGCGGGCCTCTGCCGACTTCCTGGCGGTGAGGCTTGAGACCCGCCGCATGATCCGGCGGCTTGAGTATCTCAGCGACTATGATATTCTCACGGGCTGTTATAACCGCAATAAATATGTACTTGACTTAAATGTACGATACCGGGATGTGCCGCAGAAGCTGGGTCTGATCGTCTGCAGCATCAACGGCATGAAGGCCACCAACAATACCTACGGACAGAAATACGGAGATCAGATCGTGACCACCGTGGCGGATCTGCTGCGCCGGGCGCTTCCCTTTGATGTGTACCGCATCGGCGGGGACGAGTTCTTTATACCCTGCCCGGATGTGGAGCTTGAACGTTTTTCCGGGCTGGAACAGGACGTGCGGGCGCTCTTTCATGAGCATCCGGAGTGCAGCGTCTCCTTCGGCGTGTCCTGGGCCGGGGAGAACGTGGACATTGACGAACAGATCCTGCGGGCGGATGACCAGCTCCGCGCAGAAAAGCAGGACTATTACCGCGGCGCGGTTTTGTCCGGCCGGACCATCGACGACAGCGTGACAGAGGATCTCTTTGCCGATATCGAAAACGGCGCATTTGTCCTCTTTTACCAGCCCCAGGTGGATCTTGACACCGGGCGGATCATCGGCGCGGAGGCATTGGTGCGTAAACGTGCACCGGACGGCGCGCTGCTGCCGCCGGGGCAGTTTATCCCGTATTATGAGGCGCAGGACGTGATGATGCATCTGGATTTCCATGTGCTGGAGCTGATGCTGCGGGATCAGCAGCGGCTTCTTGCAAGCGGGTATCATCTGCCCATCTCGGTGAATTTCACCAGAACCACGCTTCTGGTGCCGGATTTTGTGGAGCGGATCCTCTCGCTCTGCCGGCAGTATCAGGTGCCGGTGTCCTGTCTGAAACTGGAAGTGACGGAGACCGTGGCGGCCATTGACCGGAACCATTTACAGCAGCTTCTTGAAAAACTTTTCCAGGCCGGGATCTATCTTTCCTTAGATGATTTCGGCTCTGAATATTCCAATATTGCCATTCTGGCGGAGATCCCCTTCCGGGAGGTCAAGCTGGATAAATCCATGGTGGACAGCGTGTTCCAGAGCGAACGCAGCCGGGCGGTGCTTTCCCATATGGTGCGGATGTGTGTCGGCCTTGCGGGCACCGAAGTAGTTGCGGAGGGAATCGAATCGGCAGAACAGGCCGCACTTTTGCGGGAATACGGCAGCCGGATCGGACAGGGCTATTACTACTATCGCCCGATGCCCTTTGCGGGACTTGAGGAAACACTTCTGAACGATCGAGCACAGTGAGAAGGATGGTATGACGTATGAAGAATATTGAAGAGATATTGAAGAATCAGGCAGAGGCCCGTCTGCTTCTGACGGCGTTCCAGCAGGTTCTGGATACGACGCCTGCCATGTTATTTATCAAGGATATCAATCTGGTGTACCAGGCTGCCACCGTTCCTTTCGTGGAGGTTCTGGGACGAAAGGTGCCGGAGGACATCATCGGCCGCACGGATTTTGAGGTGTTCCAAAGTCGGGATCTGGCGAACCGTTATCACGCGGATGATCTGCGGCTTTTGGAATCCGGGGAAAATATCATCGATATGATCGAGCCGCTGCCCGAGAAAAACGGGGAGCCGCGCTATGCCACCACCTCCAAATATATTCTGCGGGATGAGGCAGGGAATCAGATCGGCCTTTTGGGCGTCAGCCGCGACATCACCGAAGATGTGATCGCCAAACAGCAGTATCAGAAGGAACTGGAATACCTGTTCTGTCTGCCGGAGGATACCTATCTGGCGGCATTTTTGGATCTCAAGGACTGGCGTATCGTCAATGAGCTGCGTCAGGATGTGTCCGGCAGACGCTTTGAGGTCCATGAGAACATGGATACGCTGTTAAAACGCGCCAGGGACAACGTGGCGGATTACCGAGGCTCCGCCCGATCCTTCTATCTGGAGTTTTCTCTTGAGACGCTTCGGGGTATTTATGAGAGCGGCCAGCGGGATATCGTGATGGAATACCTGCGCCGGATGCCGAACGACGAGATCTGCTGGGTCCGGGATGAGTACAAGCTGCTGCGCAATCCCATGGACGGGCATCTGTGCGCCATACTGATCGTGCGGAATATCCACGAGAAGAAACTGGAAGAGCAGGAGCTGATCCGCCGTGCAGAGCGGGACGGCCTCACGGGTCTCTTAAACCGCGCGTCCATGAGAACGTACGGCGAGGCCATTCTGGATCACGGCGAGGAGGGCAGCGCCCACGCGCTGTTCCTGATCGATATGGATAATTTCAAGCAGGTCAACGATACTTACGGACATCAGGAGGGCGACCGTTTCCTGTGCCGTCTGGCAGACGCCATCCGGGGCTGCTTCCGTTCCAGCGATCTGGTGGGCCGTCTGGGCGGAGACGAGTATGTGATCATCATGAAGGATACGCCCACCCAGGCAATCATCGCCCACAAGGCGGAGGAACTGCGGCAGGCGATCATGGAGGTCTCGGCCCAGTATCCCGAACAGCAGGTCACCTGCAGCATCGGCATCGGCCGCTATCCCCAGGACGGACGAACCAGAGGGGAGCTCTACCGCTGTGCGGACGAAGCCCTTTATCAGGCAAAGGCCGCCGGAAAAAATCGCATCTGCTTCTTCTCAGAAGAGCAGGAAGCCTGAAAAAAGATCCCCCATACCATCCGGTATGGGGGATTTCTTATTCTTTGGCGGCTTCCGGCGTTCTGCGGAAGAAGGACTCCTCCACCTCAAGAGCCTGCACCGCGTATTCAAGCCGGGCAGGAGAGTGGGGATAGGTGCGGAAGAAGGCATGGATCAGACGCTGGCACACCATGCAGCTGTTTTCATAATTGGCCATGGGCAGCAGCACCACATACTGAGAGGGACTGCACTGACTGACCACATCGCCCCGCCGCAGATTCCGGCGGATCTGTTCCTTCAGATTGGTCATGGTGAGCTCAAGACTCCGCCGGGAAAGCGGCGCCTTGGGATCGCTGACCACGGAGATCAGCAAGAGATGCACTGCCGCGCCGCTGCGCTCAATCAGGCGGGCGGTGGACTGGCAGACGGTGCGGAAGAAATCGTATTCGCACACCATGGCGCCGGACTGTGCCACGGGCTCCCGGATCTGCTCCTGCAGGGTCTCCATGGGAATGGCCGTTTCGTTCACGGTGCGGATGGCGGTGTAATAAATAGCGCGGATCTCGTCACAGGGCAGCACGCCGAATTGGTTGGCATATAATTTACTGACGGCGTTATAGACGGCCACCACGGCTTCGTGATCGCCGGTCTCCAGCAGCATCTTCATCAGCGTCAGATAAAGCTGTTCGTCATAAGGATCGGTCTCAAGGGCCCGGCGGCACAGATCGATGGTGTCCTGACAGCGGCCCGCATCCTGTAGTAAGACCAGTGCGGCGTGCACAAGCGCCAGATACCGCTCCCGGTAATACTGCGTCAGCGGCATGACCCAGCTTTCCGAAGAGAGCCGGGAGAGAAAATCGCCCTGATAAAGCGCCAGCGCCTCCAGATACTGCTCCAGACGCTCTTCCTCGTCCTCTTCTTTGACGGCGGATGCACACAGTGCGTCAAACCGGTCGATATCCAGTTCCACCGGATACTCCGGAGACCAGAAATATCCGCTGCGGTCTGTCTTGATCATGCTGCGTCCATCGGCGTGCAGCCGGGAAAGCGTAGTACGAACCCGGTGCATGATGGCGCGGAAGGCATTCTGCGGATCCTCCCGGTCGTCACTCTCCTGCCACAGCAGGCGATAGAGCTCCTCCTGCTTCACCGGCCGATCCCGGTGATAGAGCAGATAGGCCAGCACCAGCCACATTTTATAAGATCTTCCCGCGCCGTCATCGATAGCGCCGTTTTCACAGGACAGGGAAAACTTCCCGAACATATTCACTTGGATCGAAGTATTCTGCATAAGCAACACCAGCTGAAAAAATGAAAGAGGAGCGGACTGCCCCCGTTTCTAACCATACCACATTTTTCAAATTTTTGCAATGGCAGTGGAATGCCAATTCGGTCAAATCGCGAAAAAATCAAAAAAATTTCAAGTTTCTCTTCCGTATTTGCAAAAAGTATGATAGAATGCTCTCAAAGGAATGTGACGATAATGAGGAGGAAATCCCCATGTATAGAATGCTTTCGCTTGTTCTGGCCCTGCTGCTTGTACTCGTGATGCTGACCGGCTGCGACAGTATGGAGCAGGCGGTGCCTCTGGCAAAGGCCCCTGCCGCGGCTTCCTCGGATTCCCTGTATCTTCAGGTGGTGCCCCTGTCGGAAACCGTGAGTCCGGAAGAGACCGAGGCGCTGCAGGATTCGCCTGCGGCGGTGGCATCCGTGATCGAAGTGTCCGCCCCCGGAACGAAGGAAAAGCGCAGCGATAAAGCCGTGATCGATTATTCCAATACGGAAGACGGTTATGTCATGGTGCAGTTTCTGAAGTCCACCGAGAAAAAGCTCAAGTGCCGTGTTGCGGGCCCCACCACCACTTATACCTATACGCTGACCCCGAAGGAGTGGGAGACCTTCTCTCTGTCCGACGGAAACGGCAAGTATTCCGTGACGGTCTATGAGAATGTGTCCGGCACGAAATATGCCACGGTGCTCTCTGTCTCGTTCTCCGTGGAACTGCGGGATGAATTCGCTCCCTTCCTCCTGCCCAACCAGTATGTGGATTATCAGAATGCCGAAAAGACCATCGAGAAGGCCGCCGAGCTGACGAAAGATCTGAAGGACGCCCTTCGCAAGGTGGAGGCTGTCTACGATTATGTGGTGGGCAATATCAGTTATGACAAACAGTTGGCAAAGACCGTCAAGAGCGGGTATCTGCCGGTTTTGGATGACGTGCTTGAGAAGCAGTCTGGTATCTGTTTTGACTATGCGGCCCTGATGGCCGGCATGCTGCGCAGCCAGGGCGTCCCCTGTAAACTGGTGGTGGGTTACGCCGGAAGCGCCTATCATGCCTGGATCAGCGTCTGGACCGAGGAAGACGGATGGGTGGACGGGATCATCTTCTTTGACGGCAAAGAGTGGAAGCGTATGGATCCCACCTTCGCCTCTTCCGGAAATGCCAGTGCCGAGATCATGAAGTATATCGGCAACGGCGAGAACTATTCTGCAAAATATCTGTACTGACCCCCGTACCTCTGGCAAAAAGAGCGGTATCGGTATTAAGAGGGCCTGCGGGATAAAACCGTGGGCCCTCTCCTGACTTTCTGGGGAGAACTTATGAGAACTAAAACGTATTTACGTTCGGAGGAAATCGAATGGATCTGCCGGGAGCTGGCGCTTCTGCTGCATGCGGGCGTCAGTGTCGCCGACGGACTTTATCTGATGGCCGCGGAAGAGCAGGGGAGTGCCCTGGGCCCAGTGCTCTCGGAACTGGGCCGCATGACGGACGAAGGCGCGACCCTGTCCCAGGCGGCAGAACAGACCGGCTGTTTTCCTCATTCCGTTTCCGCCTTATTTGCCGTCGGCCAGATGACCGGACATCTGGAAGAAGTGCTTTCCGGTCTTTCCGAGCAATATCGCCAGCAGGCCCGCATGACGGCCGCCGTTCGTTCCGCGCTTCTTTATCCTGCGGCGCTGGGACTGGTGATGCTGGCGGTGCTCCTGCTGTTGCTGGTGAAAGTGCTGCCCCTTTTTGAAAAAACGTACGCCAGCCTGGGCGGACAGATGACCGGCCTGGCGGGCGGTTTGAGCCGCATTGGCGGGATGCTGGATCGTTCCCTGCCGGTGGTGCTGCTATTCCTGATTCTGCTGCTTCTGGGTGCCGGCGTATTCCTGATGGTTCCGGCCTGGCGGCAGAAGCTATCCCGTTTCTGGCAGCGCCGCCGGGGCCACCGCGGCCTGTCCTGGAAACAGAACCAGGCGCGGCTCGCCATGGGACTTGCGCTGGGCCTTCGTGCCGGTATGACCGAGGAGGAGGCCCTCTATCTGGGAAAGGAGATCCTTGGCGACTGCGCGGGCGCGCAAGAGCGCTGTGGGATCTGCAGCGCCCTTTTGCTGCAGGGACAGCCCCTGACCTCTGCATTGGAACAGGCGGAGCTTTTGCCTGTGCGGGAATGCCGGATCCTGGCGCTTGCCCGGAAAAGCGGCGCCTTTGACCGGGCAATGGAGGAGACCGCCCTCCGTCTGGAGGAGCAGAGCGCAAATGCGCTGCGCCGTCGTATGGGATTGGTGGAGCCAGTCATGGTGATCGTGCTGTCTCTCCTGACAGGCGGGATTTTATTGTCCGTGATGCTGCCGCTGATGCAGATTCTGTCTGCCTTGGGGTAAGGATATGAAAGAAAAACGATCGTTTGGGATCCTGTCCGTGGTGGGGAAATGCCTCCTGCTGCTCTTCTGCTGTGCGGCTGTGCTTCTGGCCGTCTCCAAATTGGAGCAGGGCAGCCGGGAACAGGGACGCCTCCTTCTGGAGGACGCCCTTCGCAGAACCGCTGTGGCGTGCTATGCAGCGGAAGGGACATACCCGCCGGACGTGGCGTATATGGAAACGCACTATGGCCTCCAGATCGACCGGTCGCGGTATCTGGTGGATTATGAGATCTTTGCATCCAATCTGATGCCGCAGATCTCCGTGATGGAACGCAGTTCATGAGAAATTCGGAAACAGGAAAGCTTCCTATCGAAAGTCTTCTGGCTCTGATTCTTTTCGGGGTCTTTTCCTGCTGTATCGCTTTTGTGCTTCTCGCCGGTGTGCGGATCTATGACGGCGTTCTCAGCCGGGATGCCGCATCTTCCCGGGAACGTACCTGTGTGCAGTATCTCAGCACCCGGGTGCGCCAGGCGTCGGGGGAGGTATCCGTATCCTCCTTTGGGGACACGGATGCACTGGTGATCGCGGAAGCTGTGGAAGGGGAAACCTATGTGACCCGGATCTACTGTTATGACGGCTGGCTTTATGAGCTCTTTGGCGCGGAAGCGGAGGACTTTTTTCCGGCGGACGGTGAGCGGATCCTGGAGCTCTCGGCCATGGAACTGACGGAAACCGACCGGATGCTTTCCGCAAAACTCACTATGCCGGACGGCCGTCGGATTGACTGGATCCATACCGTTGGGAGGGCCGGTGCATGACAAGAAAAAGCTCTCTTTATCTGATAGAACTGTGCGTGATGATTCTGGTGTTTGCGATTGCGTCCGTATTTTGTATCCGGATGTTTGGCCATGCGCGTCAGGAATCTCTGGATCTGGCGGCGCGGGATCGGGCGCTGACAGAGGCGCAGAATGCGGCCGAACTGGTGAAGGCCTGCGGCGGGGATTTTGACCGTGCCGCGGCGCTTTGGGGCGGCCATGTGGATGAAACGGGCGTATGGACCCTTCGCTGG
>SVLW01000022.1 GCA_015067705.1 Oscillospiraceae bacterium | reverse complement strand
TTCATATAGTGGAAGGTGGCGTAAAGACCGGAATACATGGCCAGGTCGAACTGCTCCAGGGTGTGCTGGGCAAGCGGCACGCCGGAGGCGGAGGCCTGGGCATTATTGATCAGCACGTCGATGCCGCCGAATGCCTCCACGGTTTTGGCAACCACGTCGGCAGCGATGGCCTCGTTGTCGGAACCGGCGGAGATTTCTGCCTGAATGGGCAGAACTTTTACGCCATACTCGCGCTCCAGTTCTTCCTTGGCGTCTAAGAGCTTCTGCAGATTGCGGCCGGTGATGACGATGTTGGCGCCTTCCTTGGCGTATGCGATGGCAATGCCGTAACCGATGGAGCCTGCCTTGCCGTCAGAGAGCACGGCGCGGCCGCCGCCGGTGATGATAACTGTTTTTCCGGTTAAGAATCCCATAATCCTACCTCCTAATCAGTTCAGTTGTGATAAAAAACGGTCGGCAAACGAATCGTCTGCCGACCGTCCATCGCTCAGTATAGAGGATGCCCATTTAATTGTCAAATAAATCTTTCAGTTTCGAGAAGAAACTGCGGTTTTCCGGGGTGTGGTTCTCGGGCTTCAGTTCGCCGCCGAACTCACGCAGCAGTTCTTTCTGCCGCTTGGTCAGATTACGGGGCACTTCCACATTCACGGTGACGTAGTGGTCGCCGCGGCCCTTGCCGTTCAAGATGGGGATGCCCTTGCCGCGCAGGCGGAAGGTGGAGCCGGTCTGGGTGCCTTCGGGGATGGAGTACTTCACCTTGCCGTCAATGGTGGCCACCTCAAGCTCTGCGCCCAGCGCTGCCTCGGTGAAGGAGATGGGGATCTCACAAATCACGTCCGGGCCGTTGCGGGTGAAGATGGGGTGGGTCTTGATGGACACGGTGGCGTAAAGATCGCCGGAGGGGCCGCCGTTGCGGCCGGCGTTGCCCTGTCCGCGGAGGGAGATGGTCTGGCCGTCGTCGATACCGGCGGGGAAGTTCACCTCGATCTTGCGGCGGCGGCGCTGGGTGCCGTTGCCGTGGCAGTGGGAACAGGGGGTCTTGATGACCTTGCCGGTACCCCGGCAGGCATTACAGGGGGCGGTACTGGAGAATGCGCCCAGGGGAGTGCGCTGGGTGGTGCGCACCTGACCGGAGCCGTGGCAGACCTGACAGGTCTCCGCCGTGGTGCCCTTTTCCGCACCGGTGCCGCCGCATTCCTCACAGTTTTCCGTACGGTTCAGCTCGATGGTCTTTTTACAGCCGAATGCCGCCTCTTCAAAGGTCAGTACGATATTGGCGCGGAGATTGTCGCCCTTCTGGGGCGCATTGCGGCGCTGGGACTGGCCGGCACCGCCGCCGCCGAAGAAGCTGTCGAAGATGCTGCCCAGGTCAAAGTCCTGGAATCCGCCGAAGCCGCCGCCAAATCCACCGCCGAAGCCCTCGCCGGCGCCGTAATTGGGGTCCACGCCCGCAAAGCCGTATGTATCGTACTTCTGGCGCTTGTCGGAGTCGGAGAGCACTTCATAGGCTTCGCTGAGTTCCTTGAACTTGGCCTCTGCTTCGGCATCACCGGGATGGAGATCCGGGTGATACTTCTTGGCGAGTCCGCGATAGGCTTTTTTGATAACGTCATCAGAGGCACCGCGCTCTACGCCCAGCACCTCATAATAATCTCGTTTATCCGCCATGGATGTTCCTCCTGAAAAATCCCGCCGAAGCGGGATTTTCACATTTCAAGATACCTTCGCCCCCATCGGGCGAAAAAGAGAGAGGCGGGACGCGGCACAGAAGTCCGCGCCCCACAAAAGACATGCTTACTTATTGTTGTTGTCGTCATCCACGACGGTGTAGTCTGCGTCGTAGAAGCCCTGGCCGTTCTGCTGGCCCTGCTGGCCATAGCCTGCGTAGTCCTGGCCGCCGGCGGCGTTCTGGTTATAACCGGCATAGTCGCCCGGGTTGCCCTGCTGGGGGTTGGCCTGCTGATAGAGCTTTGCGGACAGGTCATAGACCTTCTTCTCAAGTTCTTCGGCCTGTGCCTTGATGGCGGCGAAGTCGTTGCCGGAGGCAATGTTCTTCAGGGAGTCAAGAGCCGCCTGGACAGGTGCCTTGTCGGCGTCGGTGAGCTTGTCGCCGCTCTCGGCGAGGAGCTTCTCGGTCTGATAGATCAGCTGATCTGCGTGGTTCTTGGTGTCGGTCTCTTCACGGCGCTTCTTATCCTCTGCGGCGAACTGCTCGGCCTCGCGCACGGCGCGCTCGATCTCGTCCTGGCTCAGGTTGGTGGAAGCGGTGATGGTGATCTTCTGCTCCTTACCGGTGCCCAGATCCTTGGCGGAGACATTCACGATGCCGTTGGCGTCGATATCAAAGGTGACTTCGATCTGCGGGACGCCGCGGGGAGCGGGAGCAATGCCGTCCAGAGTGAAGCGGCCCAGAGTCTTGTTATAAGCAGCCATTTCGCGCTCGCCCTGCAGGACGTGCACCTCAACACTCTGCTGACCGTCAGCAGCAGTGGAGAAGATCTGGCTCTTCTTGGTGGGGATGGTGGTGTTGCGCTCGATGAGCTTGGTGAACACGCCGCCCAGGGTCTCAATACCCAGAGACAGGGGCGTGACGTCCAGAAGGAGAACGTCCTTCACTTCGCCGCCCAGAACGCCGCCCTGGATGGCTGCGCCCACGGCAACACATTCGTCGGGGTTGATGCCCTTGAAGGGCTCCTTGCCGGTGAACTTCTTAACGGCTTCCTGCACGGCGGGGATACGGGTGGAACCGCCCACCAGCAGCACCTTGGACAGGTCAGACGGAGTCAGACCGGCATCGGACATGGCGCGGCGCACGGGGTTCATGGTGTTTTCCACCAGGTCAGCGGTGAGCTCGTTGAACTTTGCACGGGTCAGGGTCAGTTCCAGATGCTTGGGGCCGGTGGCGTCTGCAAAGATGTAAGGCAGATTGATGGCGGTGGTGGTCATGCCGGACAGCTCGATCTTGGCCTTTTCGGCAGCTTCCTTCAGACGCTGCATGGCCATACGGTCAGAACGAAGGTCGATGCCGTTCTCGCGCTTGAATTCATTGGCGATCCAGTTCATGACGCGCTCGTCAAAGTCGTCGCCGCCCAGACGGTTATTACCGGCAGTGGCCAGAACTTCCAAAACGCCGTCGCCGATTTCCAGAATGGAAACGTCGAAGGTACCGCCGCCCAGGTCATAGACCATGATCTTCTGGTCCACTTCCTTGTCAACGCCATAGGCGAGAGCGGCTGCGGTGGGCTCGTTGATGATACGCAGAACCTCAAGACCGGCGATCTTACCGGCGTCCTTGGTGGCCTGACGCTGGGAGTCGGTGAAGTAGGCGGGAACAGTGATGACGGCCTGGGTGACGGTCTCGCCCAGGTAGGCGGATGCGTCAGCGGCCAGCTTCTGCAGGATCATTGCGGAGATCTCCTGCGGAGAATAGCTCTTATCGTCGATGTTCACGCGGAAATTGGTGCCCATCTCACGCTTGACAGAGATGATGGTGCGCTCCGGATTGGTGATGGCCTGGCGCTTTGCCACCTGGCCTACCATACGCTCGCCGGACTTCGAAAAGGCCACGACGGAAGGCGTGGTACGGGCGCCTTCTGCATTTGCAATAACGACTGCCTCGCCGCCTTCCATAACGGCAACGCAGGAATTGGTGGTACCGAGGTCAATACCGATGATCTTACCCATAGTGTTATATCTCCTTTTTCTTCAAATACAAGTGGAATGTGGTTTTTTTATCGTAAAATCGTGCTTAGTTTGCCACTTTGACGATGGCATGACGCACGACACGTTCGCCCATGATAAAGCCCTTCTGGAACACCTCGACGACGGTGTTGTCGTCACAGCCTTCCTGCTCCACATGCATCACGGCATTGTGGATCTGGGGATCAAACTGCTCGCCCAGTGCGGCGATCTCGGTGATGCCCAGCTTTGTGAGGCAGTCATAGAACTGCTTTTCAATCATCTCCACGCCCTTTTTATAGGCCTCGTCGGCAGTGGGCTGGGCCAGCGCGCGCTCGAGATTGTCAAGCACCGGCAGCATGGCGGCCACGGCGGCGGCGGAAGCGTCTGCGTAGAGATTCTCGCGCTCGCGTGCGGAGCGCTTGCGGTAGTTTTCATACTCTGCGGCGGTGCGCAGATAACGGTCGCGGGTTTCGGAGAGTTCCTTCTGCGCGGCGTCCAGCTGGGTGAGCAGTTCCTGGAACGCGGCCTCGACATTGATCTCGACGGTTTCCTCCGCGTTTGTATCCTGTTCGGTTTCCGGGGTTTCGATGGTTTCGTCCTGATTCTTCTTCTTGTCCATGTGATGCTATCTCCTGGTATCGTGATTCAGCAGATGATTCAGCTCTTCTGCAAAATGACAAAGTCTTGCGGCGACGCGGGCATAGTCCATGCGGGTGGGCCCGACCACACCGAGAAGTCCCCGGGCCCCCTTCGCGGTGCGATAGGAGGTCATGATGACGCTGGTGTCTGATAGGGGAGAGTCGCCGTTTTCGCTGCCGATGCGGATCTGCACCGGATGCTCGTCATCCGGCATGGGCAGAAGCGCCAGCGAGTTGCGGTCGGAAAGGCAGTCCAAAACGGCCATGGCCTTTCCGGGATCGTGGAATTCCGGGAATTTCAAAATATGAGAGGCACCTTCCAAATACACGTCCCGCTGCATCACGGTGCTCAGCACGTCGGATGCAAAGTCGATGGCGGCCACCAGAAGCTCCGTAATGTCTGCGCCTGCGCCGAACTCGGCGGCCGTGATGCGCTCATCCGTGAGATCTTCCAGCGGAATATTGGTGAAGTGTGCATTCAGCGCCCGATTGGCGGCGGTGACTTCCAGATCCGAGAGGGGGAAGGTGAGATGGCAGATGCGGTTTTTGATGATGTCCGAGGTGGTGACCAGCACCAGCACCACGGTCTCCTGATCCACCTGAATGACCTCAAAGCGGCGAACCGCCTCTTCGTCACTGGTGGGACTCACGGCAATGGCGGGATGCATGGTCAGTTCACTGACCATGCGGCCGGCCTCCGCGATCAGCCGGTCCAGCTCTCCCATACGCATGGTGAGCGTTGACACAAACTGGTCGATCTCCGTGGGGGCCATGGCGTAACTCTGCATCAGTTCGTCTACATAAAGACGATAGCCCAGATGAGACGGTACGCGGCCGGCGGAGGTGTGGGGCTGTTCCAGATATCCCAGCCGCTCCAGGTCTGCCATTTCATTTCGCACGGTGGCGGAGGATACGTTCATCTTCAGCCGCTGCACCACAGCGCGGGATCCCACCGGCTCCGCGGTCTGCACATAGTCATCCACGACGGCTTTCAGGATCTGCTTCTTTCTGTCGCTCAGTGCCATGGAAGATGTCCTCCTTCCCATGTTTAGCACTCTGTACCCCTCGAGTGCTAAACATACTGTAACACTAAGGTCAGGGAATGTCAAGTCCTGGAACCAAGAATTCATAATTTCGTTAAAATGATTTCCTGTGCAGACTGACGAAAGCAGTTGTAAAATAGGTAAAATGCATGAAAAACAGCGGTTTTGTGAACGAATCGTGACGTACCGGCGGCGCGGCAGGGATCCCGTTCATAATTTGTTTTTCGCGGGAAGTATGGTATAATGAGGAAAAGAAACACGCTGCGGCAGGGCTTTGCCTGCCCGGAGAGGAGCACTATGACCGTTCATGATGCCGTACACGCCCGGCGCACCATCCGGAAATTCACCCGGGAAGCCGTGCCGGAAGCACTCGTAAAAGCCTGGATCGACGGGGCCAGACTATCCCCCTGTTCCGCAAACCAGCAGCCGCTGAAATATAAACTCCTGATGGGCGATGCGGCGGCGCCCTTGCTGCCCTTCCTCCGCTGGGCGGTGATGATCGCGCCGCAGCTGGAGCCGAAGCCGGAGGAACTGCCCCCGGCCTTTGTCGTCATCGCCGTGGATACCGCCATCCGCGCCGCCGGCGCGGAGATCGATGTGGGCATCGCCGCCCAGACCATTGCACTTCTGGCCGAAGAACAGGGCGTCGCCTCGGCGCTTCTGAGTCTACGGAGCAGAGAAGTGCCTGTTCGGGACGCGCTGCATCTGCCGGAGCAGATGATGCCCGCCCTTGCCATCGCCCTGGGCCATTCCGCCATGGAGGCGGAGGCGGTACCTTATGAAGATACTCACAAATACCGCCTGGATGAGGACGGCAAACTTCTGGTGCCAAAGCGCAGCCTTTCGGAGGTGCTGCTCTGATGCGCCGGCCGGAAT
Organism: Oscillospiraceae bacterium; assembly: GCA_015067705.1. Lineage (GTDB taxonomy): Bacteria > Bacillota > Clostridia > Oscillospirales > QAMX01 > Allobutyricicoccus. The sequence goes on along the minus strand of SVLW01000022.1, from coordinate 26,039 downwards.
ACTATGACGCCTTCCGCTGTATCGCCGGGGACTGCCGCCACAGCTGCTGCATCGGCTGGGAGATCGATCTGGATGAGGACACCCTGCGCCGCTGGCGCAGTTTGCCGGAGGCGGAAAAGGCCGCCATCTTCTGCCATGTGGAGCAAGGCGAGCCCGCCTCCATCCGTCTGGACGAGACGGAGCGCTGTCCTTTCCTGAATGAAGCGGGACTCTGCCGCCTGATCCTCGCCCACGGCGAGGAGATCCTGTCCCAGATCTGCCGGGATCATCCCCGCTTCCGCAATTTCTGGGGAGAGGAAGAGGAGATCGGTCTGGGCGCCGCCTGTGAAGCGGCGGCGGCCCTGATCCTTTCTCAAAAGAATTGCCCGACCATGCTGGACAGCGACGCGCCGCTTTCGGATCCCGATGCCGCGGCACTTTATGCCCTGCGGGAGCGGCTCTTTGCCCTGGCCTGGGCGGAGGATCTGACGATCCCCCAGCGGGAGGATGCCATTCTTTCCCTGGCCTGTGGAAATATTCCGGCGCTGTCCTCGTCCAATGGATAGAGTGTTGTCTGTCGCTGGAGCGGCTGGATGAGGCGTGGACGGATCTTCTGACGTCCGCCCGAACCGTGGATGAGGAGATGCTTGCGGCCTTTGACCGTCATATGGAGGAACGGCAGCGGGAGTACGCTGCCATGCTGCACTATTTCCTTTTCCGTCATCTCCCTGCCGCATGGGAGGACGGAGATCCCGGCGGAAAGGCGGCATTTGCCGTGCTGTCCTGCCGGATGCTGCGGGCGCTGGGCGCCGCGCAGTATGCAAAGACCGGGCGCTTCACCCCCGACGACCAGACAGAACTCTTCCGCATCTATTCCTCGGAGATCGAATATTCTGAGGAGAATACTGCGGCACTTTACGATGTACTCTGGGAAGGAGAAATTTGATGTATTGGGGAATGGGACTGCTTCTGGCGATTCTGGCCTTTTTGATGCAGTGGCTTTTATGCCGGAAGACAAAATATGGCTGGCAGCGTGCGCTGGGTCTGCTGCTGCCGGGGATCACCCTTTTGGCGGCGGGCGTGCTTTATCTTCTGGTCTGCACGGTGGATGAGGAGGTCTATCTCTTCGGCACGCATTTTCTGCTGGTGATGGTCTATACTGCCATGGCAGCCGCCGCCTTTGGCGTGGGCTGCGGCACGGGCTGGATCCTGTGGCTGGCCGGAAGAAAAAAATAAAAAACCAGTTGTATGCTTCCGCGGGACTATGCTATAATCAAAGAAAAAAAGGAGGCACGCGCCTATGAATAACTTTACTTTTTACGCGCCTGCGCGCATTGTGTTCGGTAAGGGTCAGGAGGATCGCATCGGCGAGCTTTTGAAGCCTTATGCCAAAAAGATCCTGCTGCATACGGGCGGCGGCAGTGTGAAGAAGAGCGGCCTTTATGATCGCGTCACCGCATCTCTGGAAAAGAGCGGCATCGAATATGTGGCTCTTTCCGGCGTTCGCCCCAATCCCCGCCTTTCTCTGGTGCATGAGGGCATCGAGCTCTGCAAGCGCGAGGGCGTGGAACTGATCCTGGCCGTGGGCGGCGGCAGCGTCATCGACTCTGCAAAGGCCATCGCCATGGGCGTTTACTATGACGGCGATATCTGGGAGGTCTATGAGACCGGCAAGGCCATCGAAAAGGCACTTCCCGTCGCCACCATCCTTACCATTCCTGCCGCCGGCAGTGAGTCCAGCGGCGACACCGTCATCACCAACGAAGAAAAGCAGCTGAAATACGGCTACGGCAGCGATCATCTCCGCCCCGTGCTCAGCGTCATGGATCCGGAGCTGTTCTTCACCCTGCCCGAGAGCCAGCTGGCCAACGGCGTGGCAGATATGATGAGCCATGTCTTTGAGCGCTATTTCACCAATACCAAGAATACCGACCTGACCGACGGCCTCTGCGAAACGGTGCTGCGCACCCTCATGAAAAATGCGCCCAAGGCCAAGGCCAATATGCAGGACTATGACGCCTGGGCAGAGCTGGGCTTTGCCGGTACGGTTGCGCACAACGGTCTTGTGGGCATGGGCCGTGTGCAGGATTGGGGCTGCCACAATATGGAGCACGAGCTCTCCGCCATCTATGACGTGGCACACGGCGCCGGTCTGGCCGTTTTGACCCCCGGCTGGATGGAGTATGTCTACCGCGACAATATCGGCATGTTTGTCCAGTTCGCCGTGAACGTCATGGGTGTCCGGGGCAGCTATCGCGATGAGGATGCCATCGTCATGGAGGGTATCGCCCGTCTGCGTAAGTTCTTCCGGGAAATGGGTCTGCCGGGCAGCCTCAGCGAGCTGGGCATCGGCGAGGATCGCCTGGAAGAAATGGCCAAGAAGTGCACCGGCGCAGCCTTCGGCGAGGAACATCCCGTGGGCGGCCTGAAGAAGCTCTACTGGCAGGACGTGCTTGCCATCTACAATCTCGTGAAGTAATCACGCAAACAGAGAGATAACGGGGAGGAAAACAGTATGTTCAAGGGATTCCATCACATCGGTCTCATCACCAATGACGCAGACACTAGCTATAAATTCTATACCGAGGGCCTCGGCGGAAAAGAAGTCCATCAGTTCTCCATGGGCGCCGGCAAGACCATCTATTTGGTGGATCTGGGCGGCAATGCTGTTGTGGAGATCATTCCCCGCGGCTATGAAGGCGCCGAGAGCGCTGCCCGCTGGGCACACATCGCCCTGGCAACCGATGATGCCAAGGCCGCTTTTGATGCCGCTGTCGCCGCAGGCGCAAAGGTGCAGAGCGAGCCGAAGCAGGTGAAGCTGGGCACCATGGAAGTGATCAACGCATTCGTGCTGGGCCCGGATGACGAGATCATCGAAATGTTCCAGGTTCTCTAAATGCAGAAAAAAGCCGACGGATCCTCTCCGTCGGCTTTCTCTCTCAAAAAGGAGTGCAATATGATCAAAACGATTTTGTTTGACGCCTACGGCACCCTGATTTCCACCGGCACCGGCTCTGTGGACGCCACCGCCGCCATGCTGCGGCATCTGGGCATCTCCATGGATCCCGCGGCCTTCTACCGGGAGTGGAAGCAGCTGCATAAGATCTTCCAGCGGGCGCCCCGCATCTTCCGCACCGATGAACAGATCTTTGAGGCGGGATTGTGGGAGCTTTTCGGCCGTTATGGGATCGCGGCGGATGCCGGCGAGGAAGTGCATTTCATGCTGGAGTCTCTCCTGGGCCGCCGGGCCTATCCGGATGCAGAGCCCGCCATGGCGGCCCTGTCCCGGCGCTATTTACAGGTGCTGGCCTCCAATACGGACACCGCGCCGCTTCTTGAAAATCTCCGGGATAATGACCTGCGCTTCCACGCGGTCTACACCTCCGAGTCTCTGGCCCGCTATAAGCCGGATCCCTGGTTTTACCGCATGATCCTGCAGGAATTAAAGCTCCTGCCGGAGGAAACCGTCTATGTGGGCGACTCCCCCGAGGAGGACGTATGGGGCCCTGCTCAGGTGGGCATCCGCACGGTCTGGCTGAACCGCAAAGGCGCAGCCTGCCCGGAGGGCATCCGCCCGGACGCGGAGATCCAAAGCCTGACGGAACTGCCCGGGATTCTCGATACCATGTAAAAAAACCCCCTCGATCAGAATCGAGGGGGTTTTTCTTATACCCGGATATTGACCCAGTTTCCTTTTTTCACGCGGTAACTCAGCATGCCTGCGCGGACGAAGGAATCCAGCACGAAGGAGAGCCACGGGCCGGTGAAGCCCAGCTGCAGCGCGGGGAAGAGGGCATTGAGCGGATAGCAGAAGAGCCAGGTGGTGAGGGGGCGCAGCACCGCCACACTGACCAGCGACACCAGCGCCACATACTTCACGTCGCCGGCGCCGCGCAGCGCACCGGACAGCACCACACGCATATTCTGATGATAAATACCAAAGATCAGCACCAGGAAGCCCAGCGCCGCGCCCTGGATAATGGCCTGTTCCTCGCTGAACAGCGTGGGCAGGAAGTTGCGGCCAAAGAACATGAAGAGGATCAGACCGGCGGATACAAAGAGGGAGATCCGCTGTGCCACCCGTACATAGAGTTTGGCGTGATCTTTGCGCTCCGCGCCCAGTGACTGGCCAACCAGGGAGACACAGGCGGATGATACGCCGTCACCCAGCGTGAAGGACAGGCCGGACACCTGAGACACCACCTGGTTGGTGGCATAGGCGGCGGTGCTGACGCCGGCGATCATGCGGCCGGTGATCAAGAATCCCACACGCATACAGACGGATTCCAGAATGGTGCCGGAGCCGATTTTGATGAGGCCCATCATGGTCTCCCGCTCGGGGCGGAAGCTGCCCGCGTGGCGCAGGGAGAGATAGCCGTCATTGCGGATCACCACATAGAAGGCCATGACGCAGCCCACACAGGTGCCGATGGCGGTGGCCAGCGCCGCGCCCCGGATGCCCATGGCCGGGAAGCCCAGACGGCCGCTGATGAGGCAGAAGTTTAAGAATACGTTCACCAGGTTTGCCGCCATATTCACCACCATGGTAATGCGGGTCTTACCGATGCCGCGCATGGCGGCGCAGATACACATGGTCCAGCAGTTGGCAAGATACACGGCGGAGGTGATACGGAAATAGGTCAGGGCGTAGGGCAGGGTATCGTCCGCCGCGCCGGAGAGCCGCAGAAGAGGCTCCGCCAGGAAATAACCGGCGATGGTGATGAAAATGCCGAGACCCGTGATGATCACCAGAGACTGCTTGAGACAGGAGACCGCCGCCACCTGATTGTTCGCGCCCTTGCGGCGGGCCACAATGGCGGTGGTGCCCACGCAGAGAGACTGTACCAGAAGCAGCAGGATCATACGGGGCTGGCCGCAGAGACCCACCGCCGCAATGGCCTCAGAACCCAGTTTGCCCACCATCATGGTGTCCAGGGAATTGATGAGGCTTAAAAGCAGTCCCTCCAGTGCGGCGGGCCAGGCAATGATCAGGAGCTTTTTGTAAAAGTCCATCAGGCGGCCCTTGTCTTCTTCCGTGATCTCTGCTTTCCGCAGCCCAAAAAACAGGCGCAGGAGTTTCTCCTTCATGTTTGATCCTTTCTCCGGAGAATCCGTTTTGTTGCGACGGGTTCCAAAATATGTTGCGAATGAATAAATGCGGACACCCCCGACCCGGCAGGGATCGGGGGCAGTATGGGAAAACAAGCTTACTTCACGCTGAACAGGATCTCGCCATAGCCGGGATAGGGCCAGTACTTGGACGCCACCAGCGTCTCGGCCTCATCCACCACGGCGCGCAGCGCGTTCATGGTGGGGATGATCTGCTCTTTATAATAGATGGCCTGGTTCAAAAGACCGCCGGCGTTCTGCACGCCCTCCATGGCGGCCTCCAGCGCTTCGCCCTTTTCCACGATTCCGGCGGCGCAGGCGGAGAGCAGATTCACGATCTTCTCTTCAAAGCGGCAGTCCAGCGCGGGGGAGAAGCTGCGCTTGGAGATGGCGGCGTCACAGACCTTCTTGGTATACTCGCTGACGGCGGGGAGAATATCCCGCTTGGTCATCTCCATCATGGTCAGTGCCTCGATATTCAGCACCTTGCAGTAATTTTCCAGATGGATCTCATAACGGGAGCGGATCTCACTCTCCATCAAAACGCCATGCTTTGCAAACAGGCGGATGTTCTTTTCCTTCAGATAATGGGGCAGACAGTCCACGGTGGTGGGCAGATTCAGAAGGCCGCGGCCCTCCAGCTCCCGGATGTTTTTCTCGTCATAACCGTTGCCGTTGAAGAGGATCCGCTTGTGCTTGCGGATGGTATCCCGGATCAGGTCATGGAGTGCGGTGGTAAAACAGGATGCCTTCTCAAGCTGGTCGGCGAAGTCCGAGAGCACCTCTGCCACCGCGGTATTCAGCATGATATTGGGCGTTGCCACGGAGGCGGAAGAGCCCAGACTGCGGAATTCGAACTTGTTGCCGGTGAAGGCAAAGGGAGAGGTACGGTTCCGGTCGGTGGTGTCCTTGGGGAAGCGGGGCAGCACATGCACGCCGATCTTCATCTGCACCTGCTCCGGTGCATCATAGGAAGCGTCGTTCTCAATGGCCTCCAAAATAGCGTTCAGCTCGTCACCCAGGAAGATGGACACGATGGCGGGCGGCGCCTCGTGGGCGCCCAGACGGTGATCGTTGCCGGCGCCGGCCACGGAAATCCGCAGAAGATCCTGGTATTCATCCACGGCGCGGATCACCGCACAGAGGAAGAGCAGGAACTGGGCATTTTCATGGGGCGTATCGCCGGGCTCCAAAAGATTCACACCGGAATCGGTGGAGAGGGACCAGTTGTTGTGCTTGCCGCTGCCGTTGACGCCCTGGAAGGGCTTTTCGTGCAGAAGACACACCAGGCCATGGCGCTGGGCGATCTTCTTCATCAGCTCCATGGTGAGCTGGTTATGGTCGGTGGCGATGTTGGTGGTGGTGAAGATGGGGGCCAGCTCATGCTGTGCGGGCGCGGCCTCGTTATGCTTGGTCTTGGCCAGCACGCCCAGCTTCCAGAGCTCCTCGTCCAGTTCCTTCATATAGGCGGCGACACGGGGCTTCAGGCTGCCGAAGTAATGATCGTCCAGTTCCTGTCCCTTGGGCGGCTTTGCGCCAAATAAGGTGCGGCCGGTATAGATCAGGTCGGGACGGCGGCGATAGACCTCCTCATCGATGAGGAAGTATTCCTGCTCCGGACCCACGGTGGTCTTGACGGAATGCACGTCGTCGTTGCCAAAAAGCTTCAGGATCCGCATGGCCTGATGGTTGATGGCTTCCATGGAGCGCAGCAGGGGCGTCTTTTTATCCAGTGCCTCACCGCCATAGGAACAGAAGGCGGTGGGGATGAAGAGGGTGTTATCCTTGACAAATGCATTGGAGGTGGGGTCCCAGGCGGTATAGCCGCGGGCCTCAAAGGTGGCGCGCAGACCGCCGGAGGGGAAACTGGAGGCGTCGGACTCGCCGCGCACCAGTTCTTTACCGGAAAAGTCCATGATGACCTTGCCGGATTCAATGGGGGAGATGAAGCTGTCGTGCTTTTCGGCGGTGATGCCAGTCATGGGTTGGAACCAGTGGGTATAATGGGTCGCGCCCTTCTCAAGGGCCCAGTTCTTCATGGCGGTGGCCACCACGTTTGCCACATTGATATCCAGCCGCTTGTTGTCGCGGACAGCGGTTTTCATGGCGCGGTATACGTCTTTGGGCAGACGCGCCTGCATAGTGGCGTCGTCAAAGACCATACTGCCAAACAGCTCAGGGATGTTTGTCATGCGTTTCTCCTCCGAAGTTTTTCAGAAAAAAAGCAAAGGCGCGGCAGCGGTCTGCTGCTGGCACCTTTGCGTACCATATGAAAATTATAGCGCGGGAACCGTCGAATATCAAGGGCACGGGGTTTGAAAATGTACCAACTTTTCGGCGGTCTTTTCAGGGAAACTTCGTGTGTATTGCCGTATTCTGGGTAAAACCGCCGATTTCAGCGGGTTTCCTGTGCCAGAATCTCCTGCGCCACCCGGATTCCGTCCACGGCGGCGGACATGATGCCGCCGGCATAGCCCGCGCCCTCGCCGCAGGGATAAAGCCCCCGCAGATTGGACTGCAGATCCTCGCCCCGCACAATCCGCACCGGGGAGGAGGAGCGGGTCTCCACGCCCGTCATCACGGCGTCCGGCATGGCAAAGCCATGGAGCTTCCGGTCAAAGAGCGGCACCGCCTGCCGCATGGAAGTGACGGCAAATTCCGGCAGACACCGTGTAAGATCCGTGGGCGTCACGCCCAAGGCATAGCTGGGCCGCACGCTGCCCATGGCAGAGGACGGCACGCCCTGGAGGAAATCCCCCAGAAGCTGGGCCGGAGCGGTGAAATTCCGTCCGCCCAGGGCATAGGCCGCCTGTTCATATGTCCGCTGGAACGCGATTCCCGCCAGGGGATGGCTGCTGCCGAAGTCCTCCGGCGTCACATTCACCAGCATGGCGCTGTTGGCATTTTCCCCGTCCCGGGCAAAGCGGCTCATGCCGTTCACCACCACGCCGCCCGCTTCGCTGGCGGCAGTGACCACCTCGCCGCCGGGGCACATACAGAAGGTATAGACGGAGCGGCCACTATCCAGATGACAGGCCAGCTTATAGTCCGCCGCTCCCAGTCCCGCCACTTTCTCGGCACCGTACTGGGAGAGATTCACAATGGTCTGGGGATGCTCGATCCGCACGCCGATGGAGAAGGGCTTCTGCTCCAGATGGGCTCCCTTCCGGTGCAGCAGGGCAAAGAGCTCTCGCGCGCTGTGTCCCGCCGCCAGGACCAGACGATCCGTATCCAGTTCGATGGTCCTGCCGCCTTTTTCCACCGTGACGCCGATCACCTGGCCGCCGGACAGCGCAATATCCGTGAGCTTTGCGCCAAACCACACCTCGCCGCCGCAGCGCTCGATCCGTCGCCGGAGATTTGCAATAATCCCGGGCAGCAGGTCCGTGCCGATGTGGGGCTTTGCCAGCCAGAGGATCTCCTCCGGCGCACCTGCCTCCACAAAGAGCTGCAGCACATGGGCGCAGCGGGGATCGTGGATATTGGTGGTGAGCTTGCCGTCCGAGAAGGTGCCGGCGCCGCCCTCACCAAACTGGATGTTGCACTCAGGATCCAACTGCCGCGTTTCATGAAAACGGCGGATGGCCGCCACGCGGCTCTCCGCATCCATGCCCCGTTCCAGCACGATGGGCGCGGCGCCCGCTTCTGCCAATGTCAGCGCGGCAAAGAGTCCCGCGGGACCCGCCCCGCAGACCACGGGGCGACGGGAAAAGGGTTTTGTCAGTTTCTGCACGGAAAAGCCGGGCGCAGGCACATAAATCCCGGCGTCCGGACATTTTGCCCGGTGCAGGATCGCCTGCTCATCGCCCGTTACCGCCAGGGCCAGCGCATAGACGAAATAGAGATTCGGTTTTTTCCGGGCGTCGGTGGAGCGTTTCAGGATCTGCACCCCGGTAATGTCCGCCGGGCGGCAGCGCAGCTTTTTCGCCGCCGCTGCCCTCAGCTCCTCAGAAGAGATCCCCACCGGGACTTTCAGATTTTTCAGTTCGATCATAAGAGATCCTCCATGGCGGCTCTGGCCGCGGTGATGCCGGAGGCAAAGGCCCAATGCAGATTAAAGCCGCCGCAGCGGCCGTCGATATCCAGGGCTTCCCCCGCGGCAAACAGCCGGGGAGCAAGCCGGGAACGCAGCGTCACAGGGTCGAATTCCGCAAGTGCCGCGCCGCCCCGGGTCACCTGTGCCTGCTTTGGATCGCCGCATCCCTGCACCTGCAGGGGCAGCCCCTTGATAAGCGTGGCCAGTGCCTTGGGCTCGGCGCCGCCTGCGGCGCGAAGCAGTGCCGCGGCAATGCGGCTCTGGAAGAGTCCGGTGAGAAATTCCTCCTCCGCCCGGCCCGGGAAGAGCCGCTGACGCTGGAAGAGAAGTTTACATAATTCTTTATACTCCATATCCGGGAAGAGATCCAGCAGGATCTGGTCGCCTTTTTTGGCATAGCGGGAGAGATCAAAGATCACAATTCCGCTGACGCCGTAATCCCGGAAGAGCACTTCGCCCCGGAGAGAAACCACGGTTTCGCCCCGCCGCTTCAGCGTCACGCCGCAGCGTACTCTCTGGCCGGACAGGCCCCGGATCAGGGCCGTGTCGGTTTTTAAGGGACAGAGAATGGGGGAAAAGGGCACGATGGTATGCCCGGCGCTCTCTAAAAGCGCCGTTCCGCCGCCGCTTGCGACGATCACCGCGTCGCCGTGATGGGTTCCGCCGTCTGCGGTTTTGACGGTGCCGTCCGGGGAGAGGGACACCGCCTCCGCGCCGCAAAGCGTCTGAACACCCCCATCCCGTACCGCCAGCCGCAATACGTCCAGTACGCTGGCCGCCGCATCGCTGATGGGATAGACCCGTCCCTCACTGTCGGCATAGGTCAAAAGGCCCAGATCTTCAAAGAATCCGCGGATGCTCATAGAGGGCAGCGCCTCCAGAACGGGCGCCACAAAGTCCGGCGCATTGTATGCGTCGGGAGATACGGACAGATTACTGAGATTACAGCGGCCGTTGCCGGTCTGCAGGATTTTTTTGCCCACGCGGTCGGCGCGTTCCAGAAGCGTCACATGCGCGCCGCACCCGGCACCCTCCACCGCTGCGGCCAGTCCCGCCGCACCGCCGCCGATCACAAGCAGTCTTTTTGCCATGAAAACATCCTCGGTTTCTGATAGATACTCTTACTATACCATACTTCGGAGACGCTTTCCAGTGGAGAGAGAAAAAAGCCGCAAAACCCCGGATTCTCGCTTTTCCTACGAAACAGACATGGAAATCTTCGTCAAGTTTTCCGGTGCTTATTGACGGAATTTTGTGCTAACTATATAATGATACCAGAATTAAACTGGAAAGGATGGTATTTCCTTATGGCAGGCAAGAAAGCAATGGATGAACTTCTGACTCGGTTTGTAGAAAAAGGCCCCGCCGGATGCGGCTGTATCGTCACGAAGGACGGCGAGCGTATTTATGAAAACTATTTCGGTATCGAGAACATCAATACCGGAAAACCCATCGACGCAGACTCGATTTATCGTCTCTTCTCCATGACCAAGGTGATCATCTGCACCGCGGCCATGAAGCTCTTTGAGGAGGGCAAGTTCCTGCTCAACGACCCCATCTATGAGTATTTCCCGGAGTGGCGCAACACCCAGAAGGTGGTCTATGCCCCCAACGGCAACTATAAGATCGTGCCCGTGGACGAGCCCATTCTCGTCAAGCACGCCTTCTCCATGGCCATGGGTATCGGCTATGGCGGCAATGACGCCACGCATCAGGCCTCTGCCGAAGTCCGCCGCAAGCTCCGCGAGCAGTATGGCAAGTATTATACCCTCCGTCAGGATATCGCCGCCATGAGCGAAGTGCCCATCGCTTTCGAGCCGGGCAGCCACTTCCTCTATGGCTTCGGTCATGAACTGGTGGCAGGTCTCATCGAGGTCTGCTCCGGCATGAGCGTGGGCGAATACCTCAAGAAGAATATCTTCGAGCCGCTGGGCATGACCCGCACCGGCTATCGCTTCTTTGACGATATCGAAGATCATCTGGTCACGCCCTGCCGCCGCGAGCCGGATGGCTCTCTCGTCCAGGTGCCGGCTATGATGGATGAGAATATGCAGCCCGACGCCACCTATGAGGCCGGCGGCGCAGGCCTCTTTGCCACCGTCAGCGACTATTCCAAGTTCGTCTCCGCCATGGCAAACGGCGGCATTATGCCGAATGGCGAACAGCTCATCGGCCGCAAGACCATCGACCTCATGCGCGACAACCAGTTCAATCCCGACCAGTTGAAGGAGCTCCGCAACTTCTATAATGCCGGTTATGGCTATGGCCTCGGCGTGCGTACCATGATGGGCCGCGCCCTGGGCAATTCCAATGGCACGCCCGGCGAGTTCGGCTGGACCGGCGCCATGGGCACCTATACCGTCATCGACCCGGATGAGAATTTCTCCATTACCTATATGCATCAGATGATGCCCAACATGGAGGAATACCATCACCTCCGCGTCCGCAGCGTTGCGTACGGCATGCTGAAATAAAATGCCCTTGAAACGACAGAGATAGAAAAACAGGAAAGGGAGTAATATTATGAAACCTTTGAAGGACTACAGCCACATTCGCGGCATTCATTTAAGCCACAGACCGTCCTTTGGCAGTGATTTTGTGGATGGCAAGCGGGAAACCCTCTCTCTCGAGTGGCAGCTTGAGTATTGTAAAAAGCTCAATCTGAACTCCGCCCGTCAGTTCTGTGACTTCCCGTTCTATCTGGCAGACCCCAAGGCCTGTGTGGATTTCTATGTAGAAACCACCCGTACCGGCATGAAGTACGGCGTCAGCAATATGCAGATCCTCTTTAACGGCAACAGTCTGGACAAAAACCTCTTCATTCTGGAACCGGAATGGTGGGCGGAAGTAGGCGACCGTTATGTGACGGATATGGTGCTGGCTCTCAAGGACGAACCGGGCCTTCTCATGTGGGACGTTATGAACGAGCCCTCCTGCAATAACTATTACAGTTACGCTACGCCGGAGGAAAAACCGGAGCGCTGGGAGAAGATCAATCGTTTCCTGAAGCACTACTGCGACCTCATCCATGAATTGGACCCCGAGGGCTGCGTCACCATCGGTCATACCACGCCGGCAGACTTGGAGCCCAACAGCGAATGGGTGGATGTCATCTGCTTCCATGATTATTCTCAGACCCTTGCCCGCATCAACCGTGCCTATGACAGAGCACTGGCTGTGGGCGAGAAGTACGGCAAGCCCGTTATCAACAGCGAGACCTGCTGCCTGTGCCGCGCCAATCCCTATGACCTGGCGATCCAGACCGCCATGGAGCGTAATACCGGCTTCTATGTGTTCAATCTGGTGTCCGAGGGCTATTGGGGCGAAGTGCACGGTCTGATCTATCCGGACGGTACCGTGCGTAATCCCGATGCGGTGGCTGCACTTTACGGCTTCTTCCGTAATCGTACCTCCACCCGCATCAAGGCAAAGCCCAACCGCGAAGGCTATGTCTATCAGGCCCTGAAGCTGCTGGAAACGGCACTGACGGATGATACCGGTCTCTTCCGCAACACCCCCCGCACCACCGATGAAATCCTGGAGGCTGCCGAATATGCGGCAAACCTCATGGAGTGCAACGAAATGGTGCCCATGATCGATCCGCCTTCTGCCCGCATCGCCGACTGGCGCGCCATGCCGCCGGAGGAGCGAAATCTCGAGGAAGTGCGCAAGTTTGCCTATGAGCTGGGCAAGATCCTGAAGGAATACTGCCAGGTATTGTAATCCGGTTCCCGTCTATCAAATTCATCTTTTTTGCGTCCTGAGGACGCCGGAATTATTTTGTAAAGGAGAAAACATATGCGTTACAAACATTTCAGAAATGCAAACATTGACGTCTCCGCCATTGCTGTCGGCTGCTGGCCGGCAGGCGACTGCGGCTATGGCAAAGTGGATGACAAGGAAGTCATCAAGGGCATTCATGCCATGTTTGACCACGGCGTGAACATGATCGACACCGCTCCGGACTATGGCGTGGGCCATTCCGAGATCGTCGTTGGTCAGGCACTGAAGGAAGTGGATCGTTCCAAGATCATCCTGGCTACCAAGTGCGGCGCCTCCGCCCTGACCATGAAGGCCATCCGTACCGGCCGCGGCCATTGCCGCGACGGCCGCTATGAGAACGTGCTTTACGAATGCGAACAGTCTCTGCGCCGTATGGGCGTCGATTATATCGACATCATGTTCGTCCATTGGCCGGACACCGATACCCCCTTCTCCGAGACCATGGAAGCCATGAAGACCCTGAAGCAGCAGGGCAAGATCCGTTTCGTGGGTCTTTCCAACTTTGATGAGAAGCAGATCCTGGAATGCGAAAAGGTCGTGAAGGTCGATGTGATCCAGCCGCCTTACTCCATGGCAGTCCGCAGCTCCGAGCATATCCTGAAGTGGGCCGTTCCCCGCGGCGTGGACACCTGCACCTACGGTTCCCTGGGCGCCGGCATCCTGACCGGTGCATTCCGTGAGGCCCCCACCTTTGAAAATGCCCGTGACCCCAGAAACTTCTTCTATCCCTTCTTCCGTGAGCCCAGCTTCTCCAAGGTCATGAAGGTTGTGGAAGTGATGGACAAGATCGCCGCCGACATGGGCAAGACCACCGCTCAGGTCGCCGTCAACTGGCAGACCCAGAAGCCCTTCGTCTCCACCGCTCTCACCGGCGTGAGAAACGTGGCCGAGGCCGATGAGCTCTGCGCCGCCTTTGATTGGCAGCTCACCGACGAGCAGATCAAGGTCATCGACGACGCCATCGACACCTATCTCGACTTCGACGGCGCCGACCGCAGAAGATAAGAACGTTTATTGTTCCAACTGGCAAACGAGTAAAAGAGGCACAGCGGATCTCCGCTGTGCCTCTTTTTATAACACGTTCTCCTCCTCCATCACCTCCGCCGTGGCGATGGACACTTCATATGCGGTGCGTTCCTCCGGTTTGCCGTCAATCACCTTGATGTACCTTCTGCTCTGAATCCGGCCGCAGAGCTCGATCATGCTGCGGGAGGGGAGGACGGCCATACGCCGGGCCACGCTGCCCCAGGCAATGCAGGGGATATAGTCACAGCGATGGACATGGGCGGCACTGTACTCCCGTTCCACGCACAGCATCAGGTCGGCGATCTCCCGTCCGAAGGGCGTGCGGCGATAGACTGCGGGCTTGCAGAGACTACCGATCAGATGGATGAAATTGTCCGGTTCGTCCTCGCTTGGCAGGATCTCCCTGGCCCAGATGCTGATCTTCAGACGGTTGTGCACGGCCTCCCGGTCGTTATAGGAGCGCAGTTCTCCTGTCACCGCCACGGTATCGCCGGGCTGCAGCGTGCTGCACAGGTCGTGCGGCGCGATGACGCGGATGAAATCATATGTACCGGAAAGCCGTTCCACCGACAGGGGGAAGGTATCAAAAACATGGTCATGATGCTGGTGAGACAGGATGGGCAGGGCTTCGACTTTGCCGCAGAGTTTGCAATCGTTCATAGCAGGCACCTCTCATGTGGTTTGTCCCATTTCTATGCGCCGCATGAGGAAAATAGTACGAAAGGAGCGGATTTCTCCTCTTTATTTTTCCCGCCCGGCGGGCTATAATACCAGTAGCGGAATCTATTCAAAAAAGAGGGGAGAATTTCTATGACTTATGAAGAACTGCGCGTCTCCATGCTCCATGGCTTTAATACCTTTGATACGTATTCTGTCCTGTCCCATGTCCTGATGCCGGAGGGCTTTGCCATCAAGGTGGGCTTTAAGCATCGGGTGGACCAGTCCGTTTTACGCAATTCCCTGATCGGCCGCTTTGGCGAACAGGAAGAGCACATAAAGCCCGGTATGCGCACCGTGGACGGCGCGTATACGGAGCTGGAACTGGAATACCGCGGCGCGAGACTGTCCGTGCGCTCCGCCGCCACCGAGCACGACCAGGTGATCCTCGTGGAACCCTTAAACGACGAATGCCGCAAGCTGGTGCTTTATATGGAATGCGGCTTCCTCTGGAATTTCCCCGGTGCCGCCTATGTGCGGGAGGACTGCGTGGAGGGCATTGCCGAGAATGGCACCAAGATCCGCGCCTACTTAACAAATTCTGATACCCGGGAACTGCATCTGGGCAGCATGGGCGCCGTCCGCGTCAGCGATATCAACGAGCCCGCTGCCATCTCCACCGGCCTTGCCCGCAGCGTGGCGGAAGTGCGGGAGATCATCGAGGCCGCCCGTGTCCGGGCAGAGGAGAGCACCAAGTCCTATGGCAAGCTTTCCGAGGCCTACAGCGCCATGCGTACCGGTTATGCCTGGAACACCATTTATGAGCCGGAAAACTGCCGCCTCTGCTCCCCGGTCAGCCGCATCTGGAACATCAACTGGGGCGGTTATGTCCTTTTTGACTGGGACACCTTCTTCTGCGCTCTGATGGCCGCTCCCGAATCCCGTGAGATCGCCTATGCCAACGCCTTCGGCATCCTCCACGAGGTCACCGACCACGGCTTCATCCCCAATTTCGGCGGCAGCGCGGGCTATAAGAGCTTCGACCGCTCCCAGCCGCCGGTGGGCTCCATGACCTTCCGGGAGCTTTATCGCCGCTTTGGCGAGCGCTGGATCTTAGAGGAGAGCTTTGATACGCTGCTTTCCTGGAACCGCTGGTTTGAAAAGGCCCGTATGCAGGCCGACGGCACCCTGTGCTGGGGCTCCAATTACGAGGAATCCCCCTTCGACCGCTTTGACTCCGGCAATCACCAGGCCGCTATGTACGAGTCCGGCCTGGACAATTCCCCCATGTATGACGATATCCCCTATGATGAATCCACCGGCCTTATGAAGATGGCAGATGTGGGTCTCACCGGTCTTTATTGCATGGACTGTGAGGCACTGGCCGATATTGCCCGGATCCTGGGCCGTCCGGAGCGGGACGAGATCGAGGCACGCGGCCGCCGCGCCGACGCCGGTATGCAGACCTTGTGGGATGAGGAGTTCGGCTTCTTCTGCAACCGCAACGAAGTCACCGGCGAGCTGTCTCACCGCATCGGACCCACGAACTTCTATGCTGCCTTCTGCCCCTCCGTCACCGCAGAGCAGAATGAGCGGGTCTGCCGTCACTATTTCAATCCCGAGGAGTTCCACGGCGAATTTGTGATCCCCACCATCGCCCGCAATGATCCCGCGTATCCGGATCAGATGTACTGGCGCGGCCGCATCTGGGCCCCCACCAATTTCCTGGCCTATCTGGCTTTCCGCCGCATGGGCGCAAAGGAGGTCTGCGCCGATCTGGCCAAGCGCTCTGAGGCGCTCTTCCTCCAGGAGTGGCGCGCCCACGGCCATATCCACGAGAATTATTCCGGCGACGACGGCTGGGGCTGCCCCAATCCCAGAAGCGATAAATTCTATCACTGGGGCGGTCTTTTGTCCCTGATCGCCCTCATCGAAGAGGGCTATGTTCCCGCGCCGGAACAGCCCTTGGAATAAACGGCGGCGGATTCGCCAATACTTGACAGTATCCGGTAGAACTGGTATACTTGATTGGTTGAATAACAAAATTGTGAGGGATTCGCAATGCTTGAAATCAAAAACCTGAGCTTTCGCGTGGAAGGGGAAGCCGGCAGCGAACTGGGCATTATCGATAACGTCAGTCTGACGATTCCGGATAACCAGTTTGTGGTCGTGACGGGCCCCAACGGCGGCGGCAAGAGTACGCTTGCCCGTCTTGTCATGGGCATTGAACAGCCCACCGAAGGCCAGATTCTCTATAACGGCCAGGACATCACCCACATGAGCGTTACGGAGCGTGCCCGCATCGGCGTGGGCTATGCCTTCCAGCAGCCGCCCCGCTTCAAGGGTCTGACGGTTCGCAAGATGCTGAGTCTTGCCTACGGCAGCACGCTGCCGGAGGATGTCTGCTGCAATTATCTCACGGAAGTGGGTCTTTGCTCCAAGGATTATCTGAACCGCGAGATCGATATGTCGCTCTCCGGCGGTGAGGTGAAGCGCATCGAGATCGCCACCCTGATGGCCCGCAATCCCGGTCTTGCCATTTTTGACGAGCCGGAGGCCGGTATCGATCTGTGGAGCTTTGCCATGCTGGTGGATACCTTTAAGAAAATGCATGAGAAGGCAAAAAACACCGTGATGATCATCTCCCATCAGGAGCGCATCATGATGCTGGCCGACCGGATCGTGATCATCGATCGCGGCCGCATCCGCACCGACGGTACCAAGGAAGAAGTGCTGCCGTCTTTACTGGGTGAGTTTGCCTGTGAGTGTGATTTCAGGGGGGCCGTGAAATGATTGGAAAGCTTGACATGGAACTGCTGGAGCAGGTGGCAGATCTCCACGAAATTCCCGCAGGCGCCTATAATATCCGTAAAAACAGCGAGGCCGCAGGCCGCGCTTCCACCGAACATATCACC
Organism: Oscillospiraceae bacterium; assembly: GCA_015067705.1. Lineage (GTDB taxonomy): Bacteria > Bacillota > Clostridia > Oscillospirales > QAMX01 > Allobutyricicoccus. Next base: position 8,534 of record SVLW01000022.1, on the reverse strand, counting down.
ATCTCCTCTAAAGAGGACAAGCCCGGCATTGATATCTTCATCAAGCCCGGCACGAAAAACGAGAGCGTGCATCTTCCCGTCATCATTACGGAGGCCGGTATCACCGAGACGGTGTATAACGACTTCTATATCGGCGAGGACGCCGATGTGCTGATCGTGGCTGGCTGTGGTATCCACAACGGCGGCGACGAGAAGAGCGAGCACGACGGCATCCACCGCTTCTTCGTGGGCAAGAATGCCCGCGTGAAGTATGTGGAAAAGCACTACGGCTCCGGCGACGGCAATGGCCAGCGGGTTATGAACCCCACCACCATTCTGAATCTGGAAGAAAATTCCGTGTGCGAACTGGAAATGGTGCAGATCAAGGGCGTGGACTCCACCATCCGCGACTCCCGTGCCACGCTGGCAAAGGGCGCCAAGATCATCGTCACTGAGCGTCTCATGACCCATGGTCACCAGATGGCCCGTTCCGATATGGAAATTCAGCTGGACGGCGAGGGCTCTTCTGCCCAGATCGTGTCCCGTTCCGTGGCCCGTGATGATTCCGAGCAGGTGTTCAATCCCCGCGCCGTGGGCAATGCCGCCTGCGCCGCCCACATCCAGTGCGACTCCATCATCATGGACACCGCCCGCATCCGCTCCATCCCGGAGATCGCCGCCAATCACGCAGAGGCGCAGATCATCCACGAAGCCGCCATCGGCCGCATCAATAACGATCAGCTGGTCAAGCTCATGTCCTTCGGTATGGACGAAACCGAAGCCGAAGAAGTCATCATCCAGGGCTTCCTGCGGTAACGCGAAAAATTGTGTATTACAAAAAGGCAAGGTGCATGCAGAGCACCTTGCCTTTTCTATATATTCGAATTAAATATATCGTTCCGTCAGCACCTGAAATTCCGGATGCGTCACATAGGAAGCGTATGTGACCCTGCCATCGAAGTTCAGGATATTTTGAAAACGATAGCGAAGCACCGGCTTTGTAACGTAATCCAGAACGTGTGTTTTGGGAACCCAAATGACTTCACTGGACTCCTCAGAAGGTCGGCATTCTCCACTTTCGCATTCACAGATGAAGTCGAACATGACCTTTGTGGGTACTGGTGTGGTGCCATCGTAGAAAATGTGTTTACCAACATTGGAATATACGGCACAGAGCGTTTTCACACGGGCCTTGATGCCGCTTTCCTCCAGAATTTCACGCAGAACACCGGTTTCCAGATCTTCTCCTTCTTCGATTTGTCCGCCGGTGCAGTCCCATCCGCGGTTTGGCGTTTTGATCATCAAAAGATTTCCTTTCTGATCAAAGACATAGCCCGCTGCGGCAACTATATGCGTTGGAAAATGCATCATATTTTGTTCCTCTTACAGCTTCAGAATCCAGGTCGTGACGCTCATAGGCGGCAGGGTCTCCTTCATGCGGCCCTTGTCATCAAGCGCTGCGGGCGTGATCTCCGCAAGATCCTCCGTGGCAGAAGTACGCACAGCGCGGATGCCCTTCACCTCGAGACCCGGCAGATCCACATAGAAGGTGGCTTCCCGGTCGAGGGGGTTCGTGGTAACCATGACGAGCTCATCATTTGCGGGGGAGAGGAAAGCGTCCACATGGGTCTCGGTATCAGTACCGTAGACCGTCACGCGCTGATAGCCGGGACGGACATAGCGGGCGTAGTTACCGAAGGTATAAAGGCGCTTCGGCACCTTGATCTCGCCGGTCTCCATGTCGATGGCGACCAGATTGCCGCCGTTGGGGTAAATACTGGTGCCCCAGAAGTAGATGTAGGCGCTGACTTCCATGGCACTCAGATAATCGTGGATGTTCTTGGCCCAGAAGATGCCGTTCACGATATCGTCGCCCCGCTGCCACTCTTCCATGACATTGATGTCGCAGAGCTCCGTCTGCCAGACCTTTTTGCCGTGCTCGGCGGCGCCGCGCACCGGTGCAATGACGCTGTCATGACCGTAGCCATGGAGACCCACGATGTCCACCACTTTCGTGGCGGCCTCATCGGCAAAGATCAGGTCGGTATAGTCCTCCACGTGGGCCACACAGCTGGTGGGCTCCGGCATGATCACCTTGGCCTGGATCTGATCCTTTTCAAACACCGGGCCCAGATAATCGCGGACGAACTTGAGATACTGCTCGCCGCTCCAGATGCAGGAGGAGTATTTGGTCACAAGATCCGGCTCGTTGGCCGGGGAAATGGCCATCAGTTCAATGCCGAAGTGCTCCTTCCAGGAACGGACATAGGCGGAAAGGTACTCGGCAAAGGCCTGGTACTTATCTTCCCGCAGCTCGCCGCCGTCATGGACGCAGGCATTGGTCTTCATCCAGTAAGGCGGGCTCCAGGCCGTGGCCATGACCTGGTTACAGCCGCGCTTTGCGGCCTCACGGGCGGCCCAGACCTGCTCGTGATCCACGTCGAACTCCCACACGCCTTCTTCCGGCTCAATGGTGGGGATGGGGCCGTTGGTATCGTCGCCCCAGATGCCGCCGTCACCCACGATATTCCGCAGGATGGACGTGCCGGCCGTGTCAAACAAAAGGTCCAGCACCTCGTCGCACTTGGGGTGCTTTTTGAGCATTCCCGCCTGATGGAAAGCCAGGCACACGCCAAAGCCGTCCATTTCCTGGCGGGGCATATTCACGCGCACAGAAAACATAATGGATCCTCCCAGTTTCTATTTTTATGGAAAAAGCTGAGGGCAGAATACGCCCTCAGCTTTTTTGGACAGAATTATTCCCAATGATGGCCCAGGTCGGCGATCTTCTCGCTCTCCACGCGGTCATCGCGGTCCGGCATGAAGAAGTCAATGTTGACGACCACGCTCTGGCCCACGTTCTTGGTGGAATGCTCCACGTTGGACGGGATGCGGGCGAAGCAGCCCGGGCCCAGGTCATAGACCTTGCCGTCCATGTAGAGGTTCATATAGCCGGTCTGGACATAGGTGATCTGCTCGGCGGCATGAGAATGGGGAGCGGCGCCGATGCCCGGCTGGATCTCCCAGTACTGGACACAGCACTTCTCATCAGGCTTCCACACGCAGGACTTGATGCCCTCGCCGAAATCCTGCCACTTCACCTCATTGATATCAAAAGGCAGATTGTTCATAATAAATTCCTCCTCTAGATGATAGGATTCTCCTGTTGCCATACTACCATAATTCCCCGGGGGTGTCAATGGGAGGATGTTTCGATTTCTTCTGTAAGCTCTGCGGTTTCCCGCCACGGATACGCATCTTTCAGTGCTTTGCCATAGTCACAGTCGGCTTCGTGATCGTTGATGATCCCGCAGGCCTGAAGATGGGAATAGACGGTGATGGAACCCAGATATTTGAACCCACGCCGCCGGAGATCCCGACTGATTTCATCCGACAGGGCATTTTTTGCTACCCAGTTTGTCTGGTGTTCAGGATAGAGATAGGTCACTCCGCCGGTATACCGCCAGAGATAGTTGGAAAAGGAACCGTATTCCGCCTGGATCGCTTGAAAACAGCGGGCGTTCTGGATGACCGCTTCGATTTTTCGGCGGGAACGGATCATTCCGGGGTAAGCGAGAATGCGTTCGATATCTGCCTCGCCAAATGCCGCCACCTGCTTATCATCAAATTCCGCGAAGCAGGCCCGGAAAATCTCCCGCTTTTCGATCATCATGTTCCAGTTGAGGCCGCACTGCATGACTTCCATCATCAAAAATTCAAATTGCCGCTGGTCGTCATGAAGCGGGACGCCCCACTCCGTGTCGTGGTAGGCAATCATTTTTTCACTGGTTTCGCACCATCCGCAGCGATGCATAGGATCCTCTCCTTTTCGGTCATTTTCTGATTTCATCATAACATTAAGTTTCCACCGCACGCAAGCATGAAAACTCCGCCCGCGAAGGCTTCGCAGGCGGAAAGGATTACTGATTTTCGTGATCCTTGTTGCGGATCTCCACGCGGCGGATCTTGCCGGAAATGGTGGTGGGGAGTTTGTCCACGAATTCCACGATACGCGGGTACTTATAGGGGGCGGTCACGCGCTTGACGTGGTTCTGCAGTTCCTTCACCAGTGCGTCAGAGGGCTCATAGCCGCGGGTCAGCACCACGGTCGCCTTGACGATCTGGCCGCGCTGGGGATCGGGTACTGCCGTGATGGCGGCCTCGAGAACGGCCGGATGTTCCAGAAGGGCACTTTCCACCTCGAACGGGCCGATGCGATAGCCGGAGGATTTGATCACGTCGTCGTTGCGGCCGATGAACCAGATATAGCCATCTTCGTCCATCCATGCCATGTCGCCGGTGTGATAATATCCGTCGCGGAAGGCCTCGGCGTTCTTACGGTCGTTCTTGCGGTACTCCACAAAGAGACCGGCGGGATGACCGTCTGCGATGGGCACGCAGATCTCGCCCTCGTTACCGGGTTCGCACTCCTGGCCGTTTTCGTCCAGAAGCTTCACATTGATCCAGGGCATGGGCTTGCCGGTGGAGCCGGGCTTGGGCTTCACCCAGGGAGAGGCGGCGATCATAACCGGGGTCTCGGTCTGACCAAAGCCCTCACGGAGCTCAAGACCCGTGAAGTCGCGCCAGCGATTGAACACCTCGGGGTTCAAAGGTTCTCCCGCGATATAGCAGGCGCGCAGGGAGGAGAGATCGTACTCCTCAAGGTTCTCCTTGATGAAGAAGCGGTAAATGGTGGGCGGCGCGCAGAAGGTGGTGATGTGATACTTGCCGATGAGTTTTAAGAAGTCCGTGGGATGGAAGCGGGTGCCGTAGTCATAGGCGAACACCGCCGCACCGCAGATCCACTGACCATAAAGCTTGCCCCAGCTGGACTTGGCCCAGCCGGTGTCGGCCACGCTTAAATGCAGGTCGGTCTCCCGGAGATTGTGCCAGAACTTGGCAGTCAGGATATGACCCAGCGGGTAGATAAAGTTATGTGCCACCATGGACGGCATACCGGTGGTGCCGCTGGTGAAATAGCACAGCATAATGTCGTCGTTACAGCTTGCCTGGTCGCCGGTGGGACGGGGGAAGTTCGGGTCGCCCTCTTCCATGAGACGGGAGAAGTCCAGATATCCCTCGCGCTTACCCGCGATCAGGGCCTTGATGCGTTCGCCCTCGATTTTCGAGAACACGTCATCGATACAGCCGCAGACATAGTCGTCGTCCACCGCGATGATCATACGCACATCGGCCATTTCCATCCGGTATTTGATGTCCTTGGCGGTGAGCTGGTGAGTGGCGGGGATGATGGTGGCGCCCAGCTTACAGAGTGCCATGGAGATGCACCAGTATTCCCAGCGGCGCTTTAAGAGGCACATAACGCTGTCGCCGCGGCGAATCCCCAGTTTATGAAGCGCGCTGGCGGCCTGGTTGCTGATGCGGGAGATATCGGAGAAGGTCAGAGTGCGCTCGCCGCCCTGATCGTCGCACCACACCAGGGCGCGTTTCTCCGGCTCTTCCTCTGCCCAGGCATCCACCACGTCATAGGCAAAGTTAAAGTTTTCCGGCACATGGATCCGGAAATTCTGTTTGAAATCCTCATAGGAGGAAAATTCGGTTCGATTACAAAAACGTTCGATCAAGTTCTGATTCCTCCGGATTTAGATCACAACGACCAGCACATTGGCGGGCTTGCCGTCCATGGCCTTCATGCCATGGGGGAAGCTAGAATCGAAATAGAGGGAATCGCCCTGGCGGATTTCGATTTCATTGCCGTTGATCTGAATTTTGAACGCACCTTCCAGACAGTAGTGGTATTCGTGTCCGGTGTGGGTGTTGAGATGATAGGGCTCTGCCTCGTCGGCGGGTGCGATGGTGACGAGGAAGGGAGAAACTCTGCGGCCTGCAAAGTTGTGGGCCAGATCCCGATATTTATAGGCGCTGGAACGCTCGACCTCCACGCCTTTCCCGGCGCGGGTAACGGAATATACGCGCATCTTGGCCTGTTCGCCGGTAAGCAGCTCCGTGATGCTCACCTGCAGGGTATTGGACATATCATAAAGCGCGCTGATGGGGATATCCACGCTGCCGGTTTCGTAACTGGCGTACTCTTCGGCAGAGATATGCATCAAAGCTGCCATTTCTTCTACGGTGTAGTCAGAAAGCTCGCGGATGGCACGCATACGCTCGGCGATCTCAAGATTATGAATCGTTGCCATAATGCTCCTCCTCTTGATCCGGCTGAATCAGGGTATAGGGGGCCCGCCGCCGCGAAAAACGGCAGCGGGCAGAATCGGTAAATGCTTGGGAGCGATTAAAGCTCCATGCCCAGACGGATGGCCTTTAAGTTGGTCTCGATCATCTGGGGACGCTTGGCGGAAACCAGCTTCGGCATGACTTCTTCCATGAGCTCATAGGTGAAGATGCCGGTTTCCTTCAGGATCTTGCCAACCATAACCATGTTGGCAAGACTGCTGATGCCGTTTTCCTTGGCGACGCGGGTGGCGGGAACATACACGGTAGTGACGTCCTCACGGGTGGACTTGCGCTCCACCAGGGAGGAATCCACGAAGGTATAACCGCCGGAAGCGGTGGTCATTTCGTACTTGTCGAAAGACGGGCCGTTCATGGCGATGAGGATGGACGGGTCGGAGAAAATCGGGGAACCGATCTTGTCATCGGAAACTACGACGAAGCAGGCACTGGTGCCGCCGCGCATTTCAGGACCGTAGGAAGGAATGCAGGAGACCTCATAACCGGCCTTCATGCCGGCATAGATCAGGAATTTGCCGGTGAACTGGATACCCTGACCGCCGAAGCCGGCGATGGTGATCTGATGATTAACAGCCATATTCCGTGACCTCCTTATTCTTTGGTCTTATATACGCCCAGGGGATAGTAGGGCAGCATATTCTCGCGGAGCCACTCCAGAGCCTTCTCGGGAGAGAGACCCCAGTTGGTGGGGCAGGAGGACAGCACTTCCACGATGGAGAAGCCGCGGCCTGCGATCTGGTTCTCGAATGCCTTGCGGATGGCGCGCTTGGCCTCGCGGATGTGGGGGACAGAGTCCACTGCCACGCGCTGGGCAAGGGCCACACCGTCCAGAGTGGACAGCATCTCACAGACGCGCACCGGGAAGCCGGCCTTTTCGGGCTCACGGCCATAGGGGGTGGTCTGGGTCACCTGACCCGGCAGGGTGGTGGGGGCCATCTGGCCGCCGGTCATGCCATAAATGGCATTGTTGACGAAAATGACGGTGATGTTCTCGCCGCGGGTGGCAGCGTGAACGGTCTCGGCAGTACCGATGGCGGCAAGGTCGCCGTCGCCCTGATAGGTAAAGACCACATGGTCGGGCTTGGCGCGCTTGGCGCCGGTGGCAACTGCGGGAGCGCGGCCGTGAGCGGCCTCGATCATATCACAATTAAAGTAGTTATAGGCGAAAACGGCGCAGCCAACCGGTGCAACACCGATGGTCTTGCCCTCGACGCCCAGTTCGTCGATGACTTCTGCCACCAGACGGTGGATAATGCCGTGGGTGCAGCCCGGGCAGTAATGGAGCGGGACATCAACGAGGCTCTTCGGTCTGTCAAATACGATGCTCATTCGATTTCCTCCTTGATTTCACGGATCTTGGCCAGGATCTCGTTGGGGGTGATGACCACACCACCGGTACGATTGGCAAGATGGACGGGACGACGGCAGTTGATCGCAAGCTTTACGTCATCGATCATCTGACCCATGCTCAGCTCAACAGACAGGAATGCCTTGGCGGTGTCGGCCAGACGATTCAGCTGTGCCTTGGGGAAGGGCCACAGGGTGATGGGACGGAACATACCCACCTTGATGCCTTCGGCGCGGGCAGCCACGATGGCGTTTCTGGCGATACGGGAAGAAGCACCGTAAGCCACGATGACGATATCGGCATCCTCGGTCATGAACTCTTCACAGCGGACTTCATGCTCCTGGATGTAGTCATAGCGGGCATAACGGTCACGAACGATCTGCTCCAGCTCGTCCGGCTTGATGTACAGGGAATTGATGACGTTGTGGGCGCGCTCCAGATTGGTGCCGTCTGCGGCCCAGGGCTTTTCAATCTTGCTCTCGTGGGGCTCGGGCAGAGCCACGGGCTCCATCATCTGGCCCAGCATACCGTCGCCCAGGATCATAGCGGGCATACGATAGGTCTCTGCCAGATCAAAGGCGTCGGAGATCAGGTCGCACATCTCCTGGATGCAGTTGGGGGCGAGCACCATCACATGGAAGTCGCCGTGGGCCAGACCCTTGGTGGCCTGGTTATAGTCGGACTGTGCCGGCTGGATGCCGCCGAGGCCGGGGCCGCCGCGGCAGATGTTGATGATGACGGCGGGCAGATCGGAACCTGCCAGATAAGAGATGCCTTCAGCCTTCAGGGAGATGCCGGGGCTGGAGGAAGAGGTCATGGCACGGGTGCCGGTGGAGGCAGCGCCATAGACCATGTTGATGGCAGCGATCTCGCTCTCTGCCTGGAGATAAGTACCGCCGACCTGGGGCATACGCTTTGCCATATAGGCAGCAACCTCGGTCTGGGGCGTGATGGGATAGCCAAAGAAGCAGCGGCAGCCGGCACGGATGGC
>SVLW01000070.1 GCA_015067705.1 Oscillospiraceae bacterium | reverse complement strand
CCGATCGACCGTGGGGTATTTCCTCGCCCATCTCCCTCTGGAAACGCTCGACTGCATCGCCGCGGGGGATCATTATACCGCCCGCGCCCTTCCGCCTGCGGTCTATGGCTTTTCGCCGGAGATCTGCGTGTTTTCCGCATACGCGGGAACGGATCCGGACGTGCTGGACCGGGTGTCGGATGCGGGCGTTTCGGCGTATGAACTGGAAAAACAGGGCTGTCTGCGCGTTCTGATCCCCTGTTTGTGAAGTATGGCAAAAAGCGAAAAGAGTTTTTCCGAAAGTTCAGATGGTTTTGAGCATTGACGAAAACGGAAAACTGGACTAAAATACACCTAATATCTAAAAATGACTAAATGATCAAAGGAGAATGCGTTATGGCGTACTATTTCCCCGAACCTTCCCGCACTTTCAATGAGTATCTGCTGGTGCCCGGTTATTCCTCTTCCGAATGCATGCCCTCTAATGTCTCTCTGAAGACTCCGATTGTCAAGTTCAAGAAGGGCGAGGAGCCCGCTATTTCCGCCAATATCCCCATGGTTTCCGCCATTATGCAGTCCGTTTCCGGCGACCGCATGGCCGTTGCCCTGGCTCTCGAGGGCGGTATTTCCTTTATTTATGGTTCTCAGACCGTAGAGGACGAGGCCGCCATGGTGCGCCGCGTCAAGAATTATAAGGCCGGCTTTGTCATCAGTGACTCCAATCTCCGCCCCGACCAGACCCTGGCCGATGTGCTGGCACTGAAGGAAGAAAAGGGCCATTCCACCATCGCCATCACCGAGGATGGCACCGCGAACGGCAAGCTGATGGGTATCGTCACCGGCCGTGATTACCGCGTGTCCCGCATGTCCCCCGAAATGAAGATCTCCGAGTTCATGACTCCCTTTGAGAAGCTCATCTATGCCGAGGAAGGCATCACGCTGAAGGAAGCCAATGATATCATCTGGGATAATAAGCTCAATTCCCTGCCTGTCGTCACGAAGGACGGCAATCTGGTGGCTCTGGTGTTCCGTAAGGACTATGACGAGAAGAAGGAGCATCCCAATTCTCTGCTGGATGATCAGAAGCGCTATATCGTCGGCGCCGGTATCAACACCCGCGACTATGCAGAGCGTGTGCCCGCACTGGTAGAGGCCGGTGCAGACGTGCTGTGTATCGACTCCTCCGAGGGTTTCTCTGAGTGGCAGAGCCGTACCATCGACTGGATCCGCGCACACTATGGCGACACCGTGAAGGTGGGCGCCGGTAACGTGGTGGACCGCGAAGGCTTCCTGTTCCTGGCTGAGGCCGGCGCAGACTTCGTCAAGGTCGGTATCGGCGGCGGCTCCATCTGCATCACCCGTGAGCAGAAGGGTATCGGCCGCGGCCAGGCCAGCGCCCTCATCGAGGTGGCTGCAGCCCGCGACGAATACTATGAAAAGACCGGTATCTATGTCCCGGTTTGCTCCGACGGCGGTATCGTCTTTGACTATCATATGACTCTGGCGCTTGCCATGGGTGCTGACTTCCTGATGCTGGGCCGCTATTTCGCCCGCTTCGACGAGAGCCCCACCCGCCGCCTGAACTTAAACGGCACCTATGTCAAGGAATACTGGGGCGAAGGCTCCAGCCGCGCCCGCAACTGGCAGCGCTATGACATGGGCGGCGCAGCCAAGCTGAAGTTTGAGGAAGGCGTGGACTCCTATGTTCCTTACGCCGGTAAGCTCTCCGATAACCTCCAGACCACTACCGATAAGATCAAGGCCACCATGTGCAACTGCGGCGCTCTGTCTATCCCTGAGTTCCAGCAGAAGGCCCGCCTGACCCTGATTTCCGCCACCAGCCTGGTGGAGGGCGGCGCCCACGACGTCATCCTCAAGGACACCACCCCGGTGAAGTAAAGAAAAATGGCTTACGCCCGGAAGAAGCAATTCTTCCGGGCGTTTTCTAAAACTGGATGGAAAGGAAGAACGAAATGATTCGTGCGATCGTCTTTGATATCGGCAGAACCCTCACCGGCTATCAGAAGCCCTTGAACTGGTCGGCGCTCTACCGTCCGGCACTGGAATATGCTGTGGCATCATGCGGCATCGAATTTACGGAGACCGATTATCAACATGCCATCAAAGTTTTGACCCAATATAATACCCGGGTGAATCCAAGGGAATATGAAGTATCCTCCGCACAGATTTTTCGGGAGATTTTTTCCGGAAGTTCTTTGGAGGAAGCGAATATTGCTTCATTTAAGCACGGGTTTTACTCCTTCTTCCGCCGGGATGCTGTGATATATCCGGAAGTGGAGCACACATTGCGGGGACTCCGGGAGCGAGGGATCCTTTTAGGAACGCTTTCGGATGTGGCATATGGTATGGATAATTCCTATGTGCTGGACGATATTGCGCCGCTCTTGCCATATATCCAATATCCTTTTACATCCAACGATACCGGATACCGTAAACCCTCCGTCAGGGGACTCCAATATGTGGCAGAGCAGATGCAGCTCCCGCTTTCGGAGATCGCATTTGTGGGGGATGAAGAGAAGGATATTCTCTGCGCCAATCTTGCGGGCGCGTATTCGATTCTGATCAATCGAAGCGGCGAGGAAAAACCATTTGGTCAGAAATTGGAGATTCGGTCGCTTGATGAGCTTTTGGAAATGATATAATAAAAAAAGCAAGCACACGTTCGTGCTTGCTTTTTCTCGTTATCTCTCATGCCGTACCTGGAACAGCAAAAACTTCAGATAGCTGCTCTCGTCGGCGCCCCAGAGCATGGGGTGGTCGGGACCCTGGGTGCGTTCCTCCACCTGCACGAGGCGACAGTGGGCGTCCCGGGCGGCCTGGGCCACGGTGCTGCGGAAAAGCTCCGGCGTCATGAAGTGGGAGCAGGTGCAGGTGGCCAGGAATCCGCCGTGGCGCACCAGCGCCATACCGCGCCGGTTGATCTCCCGGTATCCCCGGGCGGCGGACTTCACCGCGGCGCGGGATTTGGCAAAGGCCGGGGGATCCAGAATCACCAGGTCATAGCGCTGGCCCTGTGCTTCCAGTTCGGGCAGCAGCTCAAAAATATCAGCACAGACAAAGTCCATGCGGTCGGCGAGGCCGTTTCGTTCCGCATTGGCCCGTGCAGTATCCACCGCCAGCTGGGAAGCATCCACACAGGTGACGTGCGCCGCCCCCGCCGCCGCGGCATTCAGACCAAAGCCGCCGGCATTGCAGAAGCAGTCCAGCACGCGTCCGCCCTTCGCCATGGGGCGGATGGCCATGCGGTTAAAGCGCTGGTCCAGGAAGAAGCCGGTTTTCTGACCGTTCTCCGCGTCGATCTCATAAAGGAGGCCGTTTTCCTCCATAATGGCGTGGGGATCAAATGCCTCGCCGTAGAAGCCCTGTCCGCGTTCCAGTCCCTCCAGCGTGCGGGATTTGGCGTCGTTGCGCTCGTAGATGCCTCGCACCGGATAACCAAGCTCGGGGAGCTGGCGCAGGAGGATGGGGAAGATGGTATCTTTCAGGCGCTCCATGCCCAGAGAAAGGGTCTGGGTGACGATCATATCGCCGAACTTGTCGGCGGTGAGTCCCGGAAGCTGGTCGGCCTCGCCGAAGATGAGACGGCAGGAGGCAAGCCCCGTGGTGTGCAGCCGATATTCGAGAGCCTCCCGCACCCGGCGCTCCCAGAATGCCCCGTCGATGACGGCGTCGGGATCCCGGGTCAGCATCCGCACCGTGATCTTCGACCGGGTGTTCAGATAGCCGTATCCCAGGTGGAAGCCGTTTGCGGCCTCCACGGCCACGATGTCACCGTTTTCAAAATCGCCCTCGATTTTTGCGATTTCGTTATCATAGATCCAGGCGCCACCCGCGGACAACGTGCGGCCCTCGCCTTTTTTCAGAAGTACCTTTGCCATACCATTCCTCCATGGGAGTCAAAATCGATATATTGTATCACGCGGCCGCAAAGTCTGTCAAGGAACCGGGGGAGGGATCTCTTTCAAGTGAAAGTGTTGGTTAGGTATCTTTTTTTCGTTCAGCGAAATGACGGACGAAGGGAAAAGAAAAGGCACCACAGGATTCTTAAAATCTTGTGGTGCCTTATTTCATTTCAATCAGTTCGACAAATTGGAATTTTGCGAACTGACTGTATGCTAACGCAATATGCCCATTTTGCTAAATAAGCGAGTCACTCACGAGTGATTGTCATTAGGGACAACAGTTTCTGACTCTTCCGTGTGCGCTGTTACAAGCTCCTCACAAAACTCTTCAAAAGAATTTTTTTCGTTTACAGTCAAAAAAGAGAATTCTTGATATT
>SVLW01000021.1 GCA_015067705.1 Oscillospiraceae bacterium | reverse complement strand
GCCGTCCCGGAGGATGATGATATTCTGGGGCTTGATATCCCGGTGGATGATGCCGCGGGAATGAGCGTGCTCCAGTGCGGAGGCGATCTGCGGCACAAAGTGCAGGGTCTCTGCCGCAGTCAGGGCACCCTTGCGCTCCATATACTCCTTTAAGGTGACGCCTTCCATCAGTTCCATGACGATATACTCGATGTTATCGGAACGGTTCACGTCATAGACCGACACAATATTGGGATGCGACAGCATGGCGACGGCCTGGCTCTCCATATGGAAGCGACGGCGGAAGTCCACATCCTGTGCAAATTCGTTTTTCAGAATCTTGACGGCAACGAAGCGATTCAGCAGCCGGTCGCGGGAGCGGTAAACCACAGCCATGCCGCCGGTGCCGATGATTTCCAGAATTTCATACCGGTTATCCAGAAGTTTTCCTAAATATCTGTCCATCAGCTCGCCTCCTTTCAAACAGTTAAGATGAGCACCGTGATATTGTCGTGCCCACCGTTATCACAAGCAGCGTCAATAAGACGCTCACAGCACACGCGGCTGTCTTCTTCCTGCATGATCTCATGAATCCGGGAATCGGGAACCATGGAGGAAAGACCATCGGAGCAGAGTAAGAGCTTCTGCCCCGGCTCCAGACTCAGGGGATAGAGATCGGCGCCCACCTTGCGGCTGGTGCCCAGGGCGCGGGTGATGAGATTGCGGCGGGGATGCTCCCTCGCCTGCTCCTCCGTGATCTCGCCCCGCTGTACCAGCTCCTCCACCAGGGAATGATCCCGGGTGATACGCTGGAGTCCCTCGGGGGTATAGAGATAGGCGCGGCTGTCGCCCACATTGGCCAGCATTACCTGATTGCCGCTGATAAAGCCGCCCACCAGTGTGGTGCCCATGCCCTGATAGGCACTGTTTGCGTGGGCCGCACGATATGTATCGTAATTGGCAAATTCCACGGCGCTGGACAGAATGGATTCCATATAGCGGCGGCTCATACCCGCGCGCACCTGGCGCTCCAACTGCTCCACGAACACACTGGCCGCGATATCACTGGCCACATTGCCGGCGCGTGCGCCGCCCATACCGTCGCACACCACAAAAATTGCCTGGTTTTCTTCTTCCCGCAGAATATAGAGGCAGGTATCTTCATTATTTTCCCGCACCATGCCTACATCGCTCAGGCCAAAAAGATTCATCGCTTCACTTCCTTTTCGAAGCGGGAGCTGCGCTTCCGCGTTTCGGGGGATTCGTTACGCCCGGTTCTGTTCGAACTTCCGGCGGAGCTGGCCGCAGGAGGCATCGATGTCAAAGCCCAGACGACGGCGCACCGTGGCGGTGACGCCGTTTTGATTCAGGATATCACAGAACCGCCTGGTGTCCTCCGGCGTGGAGGGCTTCAGCGGACTTTCTTCAATTTCATTGAGCCGGATCAGATTCACATGGGCAAGCTGTCCCTTCAGAAGGGATGCAAGCTCCCTGGCACATTCCGGCGTATCGTTAAAGCCCCGGATCAGGGCGTATTCATAAGAGATCCGGCGATGGGTGGACGCGGTATAGGAACGGCAGGCCGCGAGAAGCTCCTCCACCGGCCAGCGGCGGTTCACCGGCATGATCTGCCCGCGCAGGGCGTTATTCGGCGCATGGAGCGAGATGGACAGCGTGATCTGCAGATCGCGCTTTTCAAGATCATAGATCCGATCCACCAATCCGCTGGTGGAAAGGGAAATATGCCGTTCGCCGATGCCGAGGCCCTTTTCGTGGTTCACCAGTTCCAAAAACTTCAGCACGTTTTCCATGTTGTCAAGGGGTTCGCCGGTGCCCATCAGCACGATATTGGAGATACGCACCCCGGCATCCAGGCCGGTATAGAGCACCTGATCGAGGATCTCTCCCGGCGTGAGATTGCGCACCAGACCGCCCTTGGTGGAGGCACAGAACACGCATCCCATGCGGCATCCCGCCTGGGTGGAGACGCAGATGCTGTAGCCATGCTTATACTGCATCAAAACAGTTTCGATGCAGTTGCCGTCGGAAAGACCCCAGAGATATTTCCGGGTGCCGTCTTTTGCGATCTGCCGCCGCAGCTGTACAGGCGGCGTCACGGTATATCGCTCCGCGAGATAGGCGCGGAGGTTTTTCGGCACATCGGTCATTTGGTCAAAGCTGCCCACACCGGACTGTGCCCACTTGAAGATCTGCGCCGCACGGTAAGCCGGCTGTCCGGCCTCCCGCATCAGCGCTTCCATATCTTGAATTGTCAGATCACGCAGATTCTGCATCAAAAAGTCCTCTTCGTAAATTTTGAAATAAAGAATCCATCCGTCTCATGCTGTCCCGGCCAGAGGGTCAGCATCCCGTCCTGGGAGGCAATGCCGCTGGGCAGGGTGAAGTCCTGGGGGACAAGTTCCGGATGGGCGGCGAGACGATCCCGCACTACATCCTCATTTTCCGCCTGCATCACGCTGCAGGTGGAGTACACCAGAGTGCCGCCGGGTTTACAGTACCGCACGGCATTCGTGAGTATTTTTTTCTGAATATCCGGCAGCTTTGCAATCTCTGCCGGGTCCTTATAGCGGATCTCGGGCTTTTTACGGATGATGCCCATGCCGGAGCAGGGCGCATCCACCAGCACCCGGTCGAACTGTCCCTCCCACTCGGGGTGGAACACCGTGCCGTCGGCGCGCACGGGATCGGCGATCTCCACGCCCAGGCGCTGCGCACCGGAGCGAATGAGACCCAGACGATGCTCATGGATATCACAGGCCGTGATACGGCCCCGGTTTGCCATCTGGGCGGCCATGAAGAAGGTCTTTCCGCCGGGGGCCGCACACATATCCAGTACCTTTTCCCCGGGCTGGGGAGAGAGCGCCAGCACGTCCAGCTGAGACGCGGCGTCCTGGATGGTGATGAGACCGGCGCAGAAAGCACGAAGCGCCTCCACACTGCCGCTGCCCAAAAGATTCAGGGCATCCGGCAGATACGGATGGGGCAGAGAGCGCACGCCGTCCTGCTCTAACAGAGCGATGGCGTCGATCACATTGCCCTTCAGGCGGTTCACCCGGGCGGTCATGGGTGGGACAGCGTTATCCGCGGCAAGCACCGCTTCCGCGCCGTCACCCAGACGTTTCAGCAGATATTTCACAAACCACTTGGGATGGCTGTAAAGGGTGGAAAGATACGCGACCCGGTCGCGGGCATCCGGCTTCGGGAGATTCTCCGCATTCTCGCTGACTCTCCGCAGCACCGCATTGGCAAAGCCTGCGGCACGGGGATTCTGGGAGCGGCGGATCATGGTCACCGCCGTATTCACCGCGGCGGAGTGCGGGATCCGATCCATGAATGCGATCTGATAAATGCCCACCCGCAGCACATTCAGCACATAGGGGGCGATTTTATTCATCCGCAGAGAGGAATAGGACAAAATATAATGGTCCAAAAGGGCGCGGTTCTGCAAAACGCCGGTGCACAGCGCCGTACACAGCGCCGCATCCCGGGGATCCAGTCTCGCCTTTTTGATGGCGGCAGATAAGGTCAGGTCGCTCCATGCGCCCTGGTCCACCGACATCAGCGCGCGAACCGCAGTTTCTCTTGCATCAGCCATTTCTTACTCCTGACAGTCAAATCGTTCCGGCAGCGCATGCCCTCTGGCATAGTCCGGCACCGGCATCCGGCGCTTGCCGGGGGCCTGGATCTGGCGGATGGCCACGGCGCCCTCGCCGCAGGCCACGATCATGGCGCCCTGCTCCATACCCAGCACTTCACCGGGCTTGCCCGCGCCGGGGACAGGCTGGGCATCCGCGAATTTATACACGTCCGCACCGCAGGCGGCAAAGGCGCCGGGGGCGGGCAGCATGGCACGGATCCGGTCTGCCACCTGACGGGCAGACTTCGTCCAGTCGATCCGGGCATCTTCCTTTGTGATCATCGCGGCATACGAGGTCTGGGATTCGCCCTGCGGGATCCGCGGGGCCTCGCCCCGCTCCAGAAGCGCTGCGGCCTCTAAAAGAAGCTCCGCACCGAGCTTAGAAAGACGCTCGGTGAGTTCTCCGGCGGTTTCTCTGGGATCAATGGGCGTTGCGGCCGAGAGAATCATATCGCCGGTGTCAAGGCCCTTCGCCATATGCATGATGGTGACGCCGGTTTCCTGCTCGCCATTCAGAATGGCATACTGGATAGGGGCTGCGCCCCGGTATTTCGGCAGCAGGGAGGCATGCACGTTGATACAGCCGTACTTCGGTGCCTTCAGCACATAGGGCGGCAGGATCTGGCCATAGGCCGCCACTACGATGAGATCCGGCTGCAGTTCTTCCAGCAGCGGGCGGATGGCATAGCCGCGCAGGGTTTCCGGCTGGTAAACCGTGAGACCCAGTTCCAGCGCTTTTTCCTTCACCGGCGGGGCCAGCATCTTCATGCCGCGTCCCTTGGGACGGTCCGGCTGGCTCAATACGCCCACGATTTCGTGTCCGGCCTGATAGAGGGCCTCAAGCGTCGGCACTGCAAAGTCCGGGGTACCCATATAAAGAATTTTCATTTATTCATCCTCTTCCAGTTCGTCGGGATCGAGAAGGCGGATGGCACGGTCCACAAAGAGCGTACCGTCCAGATGATCCAGCTCGTGACAGACAATGCGGGCATGGAAGTCCTCGGCCTCGAATTCAAAGGTGTTGCCGTCACGATCCTGGGCGCGCACCTTCACATGAGTGGGACGCTCCACGATGCCCCAGACATTGGGTACGCTGAGGCAGCCCTCAACACCTTCTGCCTTGCCGGAGTACTCAAGGATCTCCGGATTCACCAGCGTCATGGTATGCTCTGCATCCGGCTCCACGATCACCACGCGGCGGAGAATACCCACCTGGGGCGCGGCGATGCCAACGCCTTCCTTTTTATGCATGGTGGCGATCATATCATCGATCAGAGTGTGGAGACGTGCGTCAAACACCTCTACCTTACGGGATTTCTTGGCCAGCAGCTCATCGCCGCGCACCACAACATTACGAATAGCCATAGTGGGGGTTCCTTTCTTCCTCAGAGATTCGTGTCGGAATATAAGACGACATTCCGATTGGTGCGGTCCCGCCGGAATTCCAGCAGCACACCGGATAAAAACGCACGCAGTCTGCGGCTGTCCTGACAGCGCAGCGTCAGCGTATAGCGATAACGGTTATTTAACTTAAAGAGCGCCGCCTCCGCAGGACCCAGAAGGCTTGCCTCCAGATCGGCATACGGCCCGGAGAGCAGTTCCTGCATTCGGGCGGCCAGCCGGCGGGCGCCCTGTCTCGCGTCATTTTCCACGGCGGCGGACAGGGTCAGGAGAATCAGTTTGCAAAACGGCGGCTGCTGCAGCGCACGGCGCAGTAGGATCTCGCTCTCATAAAAGTCCCAGTAATCCTGGCGGGAGGCCGCCTCGATCACGTCGTTCTGGGGCGACACTGTCTGGATCACGGCAAAGCCGGGTTTTTCCGCGCGTCCTGCGCGGCCCGCCACCTGAGTGATCAGGGAGAAGGTGCGCTCTGTACTGCGGAAATCGCCGGAATACAGTCCCATGTCCGCATCCACCACGGCGGAAAGCGTCACATTGGGGAAATTAAGACCTTTGGCGATCATCTGGGTGCCGATGAGAATATCGGCCTCCCCTGCCGCAAAGCGGCCCAGCAGTTCCATATGTGCGCCGCGTCCGGAGGTGGTGTCGGAATCCATGCGGATGATTCGCGCGCCGGGGAAGTGCTCCTGCAGTTCGGTCTCCAGGGTCTGGGTACCCACGCCGATCTGTTCCAGATAGGGGCTGTCGCACTGGGGACAGGCGGTGAGCATGCGAATGGAATAGCCGCACTGATGACAGATCAGACGGTTATTTTCTCGATGATAGGAAAGCGGGGACGAGCAGTTCACGCACTCCGGCACATGGCCGCAGGCCATGCAGGAAATGCTGCGGCAGCTGCCCCGGCGGTTTAAGAAGAGAATCGCCTGTTCTCCGTTTTCCAGGGTATTTTCCAGCATATCGCAGAGCTCCGGGCCGATCGAGCCCCGATATCCCTGGCGGTATGCCTCGCGCTTATCAGACACGATCACCTGAGGCAGGCCCGCAGGCACTGCGCGCTCCGTCAGGGCGAAATAGGCGTAGTCCCCTTGTCTGGCATGATAGGCGGAATCCACCGAAGGGGTGGCGGAACCCAGCACCAGGAGGGCATTCGCCCGCTGGGCGCGGTATTTCGCCACATCTCTGGCGTGATACCGGGGATCCTGTTCCGAGCGGAAGGTATGCTCATGTTCTTCGTCGATCACGATGAGACCCAAGTTCTCCACCGGCGCGAACACCGCGCTGCGGGTGCCCACCACCACGTGGACATCGCCACGGCGGATGCGCTGCCATTCGTCAAAACGCTCTCCCACAGAGATCGCGCTGTGGATCACGGCGATCTCATCGCCGAATTCATAGTAAAAGCGGGAGGTCATCTGCGGAGTCAGGGCGATCTCCGGCACCAGGACAATGATGCCGCGGCCCTCTTTCAGGGCGTGGGCGATCAGGCGGATATAGACCTCGGTTTTGCCGCTGCCTGTGACGCCGAATAACAGTGCCGTCCGGTACTCCCGGCGGTCCAGAAGTGCAGAAAGGCCCGAGATCGTCTCCCGCTGTGCGGGGTTCAGGGTCACTTCCCTGCCCAGATACACGTCCGTCTCGGGACGGCGCAGGATCTGGCGGGTTTCTCTTGCGAGATAGCCGTCTTTATAAAGGGCATTCACGGTCTGGCGGGAAGCACCGGTGTAATACTCGATCTCCTGCATACCCGCCTGTCCGGCGCGATGCAGAAACTCCACGATTTCCCGGCGCACATTGCCGCGCAGGGTACAGACACCGTCCTGCAGAGAGTCCTCTCCGGCCTCCGTCAGGGCAAAGAGAAAATCGGTTTTCTCCGATGCGGCGGCATGAAATGCCGCATCCCGGCGCAGGAAACCCGCGTGCACCAGATCCTCCGGGTCGCCGTCAAAATATTTCCGCAGACTGCGCGGGGAAAGCGACGCGGGATTCTCTGCAAAGTGGGCGGCAAGCGCCTCCAGCATGGGGATCCCGCCGGAGAGCAGCGCATCCGTCGGTGCATATCGAGTCTCCCGACGGAACCACAGTCCCGCCGGCAGCATAGACCGCACAATGGCGTAAAAAGCGCAGTTCAGCCGTTCACGCAGGTGAACGGCGAGCTTTAACAGTTCTTCGGACAGCACAGGAGCGCTGTCGAGAACCGCATCGATCTGTTTGCATTTTCCGTATTCCGACCGGTCCGAGATGGCGAGCACCATGGCCTCTTCCCGTCGGTTTCCTCGTCCGAACGGCACCGACACACGCATACCGCAGGACATGACATCCTGCAATTCCTCCGGCACCGCATAATCGTAAAGGCGGTCGATGGCAGGAGTCGCCACATCCACCGCCACGCGGACGATCATATCCCGGGACAAAGCTTAGTCCTGATCTTCTTCGTCGTCCTCGTCCTCTTCATCGGCAAAGACGTCGTTCAAAAGCTCATCAATGGCGTCGGCCACCGGATCCTCGGCCTTCACTTCTTCGGGCTTGGCATCGGGATCCACAGGCACCATTTCCACTTCGCCGTCGGCGATCTCATGGAGAGCAATGGTGACGGGCTTATTGTCAAGGGCCTCTTCCGTCTCCTCGGCGGCCTTGGAGATGGCGCGTGCGCGCTGGGCGGCGACATTCACCAGAAGATAGCGGTTATTGATCTGTTCCTTCAGTTCACCCATGGTGGGATTTAACATGCTGGTATTGTGTTTCATATTCTATCTGCTCCTTAATACAGTAAGATTTCCAAAATTTACGGGGTCGATACGGGGGAATCCGCAAAATATACGGATTATTCTTCCTCCATCTCCTCTTCGTCCTCGTCCGCGGTCTCGGCGCGGTCGTAGAGACGGTTGGCGACGGTCTCGGGCTGGATGGCGGAGAGGATCACATGGCCGGAATCGGTGACGATCACGGCGCGGGTGCGGCGGCCATAGGTGGCGTCAATGCAGAGTCCGCGATCCTTGGCCTCCTGAATAATGCGCTTGATGGGGGCGGATTCCGGACTGACGATCGCCACCAGGCGATTGGCAGACACCATATTGCCAAAACCTATATTGATCAGTTTCATGAAAGCTTCCTCATTCGATATTCTGTACCTGTTCGCGGATCTTCTCGATCTCTGCCTTGATATCCACGACCGTACGGGTGATGGTCAGGTCGTTGGCTTTGGAGCCGATGGTGTTGGTCTCGCGGTTCAATTCCTGCACCAGAAAGTCCAGCTTGCGGCCCACCGGCACGGTATCCTGCAGCATGTCCTCCAACTGGGACAGATGGCTGCCCAGACGCACCAGTTCCTCGTCAATGGCGGTGCGGTCGGCAAAGAGCGCCGCCTCGGTGAGCAGTCGGCCCTCGTCCGGCTGGACGCCGTCCAGGATCTCCCGGATCCGCTGGGTAATCCGCTCGCGGTACTCGGCCACCACTTCCGGGGCGCGGGCGGCAATGCCCGACACCATTTCGCCGATATACTTGCCGCGGGAGGAAATGTCCTCATACATCCGTTCTCCCTCGCGGGCGCGCATGGCAGTGTATTCTGCCAAAGCGGCCTCCAGAACCGCCAGCACGTCCTGACGAATCTCGTCGGCGTCGGCCTCCCGCTTTTCGATGGAGAACACCTCGGGATAGCGGCCCAGAGAACTGACAGAAACATCGTCCCGCAGGCCGTACTTTTCCGCCATGTCCTTCATGGAATGGAGATACGCCTCAAAAATATGCTCGTTGAAAACCACCTGGACGTCGTCGGAATGGGAATCGTCCACGGACACATAGATGTCCATCTTGCCGCGGGAGACGGCGCCCTGGGCGGCCTTCTTCACGGGATCCTCCAGGAAGGAGAACATACGGGAGGTTTTCACCGTACAGTCAAAGTATCGATGATTGACGCTCTTCACCTCGACGGTGATATTGCGGCCATGCAGTTCCTGTACGGCGCGGCCGTAGCCTGTCATGCTTTTGATCATGGTAAGACCCTCTATTTCTTGATTTTCGATAAGATCGTGCGAATATAAAAACCCAAAAGCTGGGAAAGTCCCAAATCAAACAAAACAAATACGATATTTCCCGCCGGCCACAGGAGCCAGAAAAGCCCCGTCATCTCCGGCAGAAGCTCCGCAAACACCCCCGGCAGTAAGAACCACAGGAGGAAGAACGCCGCATTGAAGGAAAGAAGCTTCAGCGTCCATTCCGCTGCGCGCCGGCCCAACCGTTCCACAAGACATTTCACCGTGGGATACCAGCCGAAGAACACCACATAGAGCCATGCAGATCCCGGCGTCAGGAAAAGTCCCAGGACAGACGACGCACCATAACAAAGTATCCCGGACATCGGCCCATGCCGGGCAATCAGAAGCGCCGCCGCCACACCGGAGAGCGCCGTCAGGGACAGCTTCATGGTGGGCGCGACCTGCGCAAGATACAGCAGAACCACCGACACCGCCGTCATCATGGCGGCCGCGGAGAGCTGTTTTACCGTCCAGTTCTTCATATCGTCAGCAGCAGGGCACCAGATCGCCGCCCATGCATTCACAGCAGCAGTCCGCCACCAGAAGCGAGGAGCAGATATCGCAGAAGCCGCCGCCGTTTGCCATGCCGCGGTTCTGTTGGTAATAGGCGGTGGTGTTATTCATGTTCTGCAGCGCCATGCGGTATTCCATGTTATTCGGGTCCATGCTGCAGGCATTCTGGAAATAACGTCTGGCCTCATCATACCATCCCCGGCGCAGATAAATGCTGCCCATGAGGAAGTGCCATTCGGCGCCGTGATCGCTCACCCGGGAGAGTTCCTGCTCTGCCGCGTCCAGATTGCCGGCCATAATAAGCTGGCGCGCACGGGCAAAGGCGGGACTGCCGGAGGCAGCGCTCTGGCTGCCGCCATAGCTGCGGCCTGCGGAGGAATAGCTCTGATACCCGCCGGAGGAGCCGCCGGAAGCGCGCTGCTTCGTGATGGTATCATAGGCCTCATTGATCTCTTTCATTTTTTCCTGAGCCAGATCGGCCAGGGGATTATTCACATAGTTATCAGGGTGATATTTGCGGGCCAGCTCCCGATATGCCTTTTTCACTTCATCGTCACTGGCGCTTGGGGATACGCCCAAGACCTTATATGGATCCATGCCTTGAACTCCTTTGTTTGGTGGTGCCATCCATCACGGCTTCCGCCATGGCGGGAAGGCCCATATAGAGGATATTTTTTACAACAGCGTCGCTTCTGCCAAGATCCAGAAGCTCCGACGCGGCGGCGGCCGTCTGGGCCGACTGCAAAAGCGTCAGTCGGACGGACTCCTTTGCATCGCAAAGGCCCTCCTCCGAGCGCACGTCAAAACGCACGATCAGGGGATTATAGCTGCCGGTTTTCAGATCGTCCTGCAGATCATCCCAGGCGTCCGTGATATACACCCAGCGACCCACATGATAGAGAATCTGCTCCATGGGACGGCGGATCTTCTCCTCCGTGAGGGTGGCGGCCGCGGCACGCATGATGCGGGCAAAGGCATCTGCCGCCCGATCCAGAGAGGGATTGTTCTCCTGCTCAAGACGTCCCAGTTCCTGCAGCCCCTGCTCCACCGCCTGGGCAAACTCCGGCAGATAGCCGCTGGCCTTGCGGTACTTGCGCTTTAAGAATGCCGCGGCCAGCCATGCGTTCATCCGGCGCAGGCCGCGTTCATCCGCGGCGCTGTCCCGCAGCTTCCAGTACGTGAGGATCACCGAACAATCCGCAGCGAAATCCAGCGCCAGATTCTCGTGCACGCAGGCGCGGGGGCGAAACGGCGACATCATACAGCGGCGGCGGCAGGTCTTGGTGCCGCAGCTGGTGACGCCGGCCATCAGATGCGCCACGAAGCACATATCATAATTCAAAATGATCCTGCTTCCCATGCCGTAGCGTGTTTTCAGCGTGTGGCACAGGCCGCAGTACATAGCGCGGAAGCTCTCATACTCCCGCATTTTCAGTTCCGGTTTATAGGGACGTACATATCCGAACATTGCTACGCCTGACTCCTGTTCTCCTTGATATCCACGATGGTGCAGACCGGTTTTCCTGCCCGCTTTCGATCAATCCGTCTGGCAAGAAGAAAGGCCGCCAGAAAGCCCGCTGCCGCGGCAAGACCGGACAGCACACCGCCCGCGCCCCATCCCTGTACCAGAAAGTACAAAAGGAAGAAGCAAAGAAGCGGCAGAAAATACACCAAAACCGCCGAAAGCAATACCGTTCCGGTATCGGTTTCCAGAGTTACATAATCGCCGGGGCCTGCGCCCAGCGGATTCTCCGCGGAAGCGTAGAGAGGCTTTTGCTCCGCACAGCCGCCGCAGTCACGACAATCTCCCGTACAGGCGGACACCCGCATCACCAGGACGCGGGCCGTTTCTCCGCCGGATATCACCAGGGCTTCCTGTTTCATGCGGGCTTACCGTTCATTCACGGGAAGCGTCAGCTCCCCGTCCGCGGGTTCGGGCTCTGTCACGATCACGACCACACTGTACTCACCGCAGATGTCATAGCCGCCGATACCGGACTTCACCTGTACCGGGACGAGATGACGACCCGGCGTGAGGTTCATTTCACTGAAGTCTGCCGTGGCCTTGAAGTTTTCAGGATCAATGCCCTTGATCTTATCCCGGCTGCATCGCACCAGAATCTCGAGGCTCTCGGTTTCTGCAGTCACCAGTTCCTGATCCTCCTCAGAGAGACCGGTGAGCACGATATTGTCAATTTCGATCTGACTGGTTTCGGTGTCCAGGAGGTTCACATGGACGGCGACTTCTTCCACCGCATCCTCCAGGAAGGTCACATCCTCCGGAAGCACCACATCAAAGATCGTGTCGTATTCCATGATGAAATCCCGGACATTGATAGTGCCGATATTGATGGAGTTGATCTTCTGCAGATCTGCAGCGCGGCCATACACGGTAACCTCGGCAGGATAGCACTTCACCTGGACACTGGCCTTGGGCACGCCGGAGCTCGAGGTGATCGTCACTTCAAAGGGAACGGTCTTGGTGAGATAGGACTCCACCTCCACAAACACGGTGGGATCCAGATGACGGTTATAGGCGTCATCCAGCACATTGCCTTCCGCATCCACGATCTCATAGGAGCAGTCCTTGGCAAAGCCGGAGGTCAGCTTGGCGGCATCCAGACGGATCAGCGCCGCGGCGGCCCGTTCCATTTCACTGGCCGTACCGGAAACACGCACCTTTTCAAGGCTCAGGGTCTCGCCCTCCAGCACCACGTCATCGGGCAGCTTGCCCTCATAAACCAGCTGTACCGGCAGTTCCTTTTCTACAATCTCTTCCACGGTCACGCGGATCTTTTCGGGGGAACGACTCTTGACCGAGGTGCCGTCCGGCGAACTGATCACATAGTGCAGATCATAGACGCCGGGCTCTGTATAAGTAGCGACGTCTGCATAGGCCTTGACGTTTTCGGCGGTCACGTTACGGGTTTTCTGGAACTGGCCGGTGATGGTGACGGACACGGCATCAGCGGACACCTCCGACACCACCAGGTTATGGTTCTGGGTCAATTTGGCGTGGTTCAGAAACTCCACCGGAATATTGGAAAAATCCTTATCCCGGTTGGGATTGTCCACCTCAAGGACCACGGCCCAGAGTGCAATGGAGATCATCAGCGCCAGCACTTTGGGCACAATATGATATTTTTTCAGGAATTCTTTCATTCGCTCTTCCCCTTCAATATACCGAGCAGGTTACGGGTCTTTTCCCGCATATCGATCTTTGTGGGATCTTTCTTCTCACGATAGTCAATGAGCTCGCGGATCAGCGTATTTTCCAATGCCTCCGAAGAGAGGTTGCGGCGGATCGCGCCGCCAATGGCCACGGAGATCACGCCGGTTTCCTCGGACACCACCACGGACACCGCGTCGGAATGTTCCGTGACGCCGATGCTGGCGCGGTGACGGGTGCCCAGTTCCTTGGGCAGCGCCTCATTTTCCGTCAGAGGCAGCACGCCGCCGGCGGCCTTGATGCGGGCATCCCGCATCACCATGGCGCCGTCATGCAGCGGTGCCTTCACGAAGAAGATATTTTTAATCAGCTCGCTGGTGGGCTTGGCGTCCACCTCGGTGGCGGCATTCACGATCTCATCCAGAGGCTTGTCCCGCTCAAATACGATCAGTGCGCCGGTGCGGGACCAGGACATGGAGCTGCAGGCATCCACCACCTCGCGGATCATGGCGCGCATATCGGTCTCCGCCTGTTCGCGCTTTAAAATGGTGGTCAGCTTGCTGCGGCCCAGAGAGTCCAGCATTTTACGAAGCTCCGGCTGGAACATGATGATCACGGCCAGGAGTCCCACCTGCGCTACATTTTCCAGCACGAACACGATCACATTCAATTCTGCGAAATAGGCCACGCCGTATAAGACAAACAGCAGCACAATGCCGCGGATGATGCCGGCCGCGCTGGTGCCCTGTACCAGCTTTAAGACCTGATAGATCAAAAACGCGGTGATCAGGATATCCAGGATATCCAAAAACTCAAACGCATGGAGGTATCCCTGTACGGTTCCCCAAATATTTTGCAAAAATCCACTCATCTTTTGATTCCTCTACTCTATCTGTAAATTGATCCAATACACCCAATGATACACGCTATCATCATAGCACAAAACGGCGGCAATGTGAACCACCTTTCAAAAAAATTAACGGAATATCCAAGCTTTCTCCATGCTTTCCCGGCCTTCCTCTGTGCGCTTTGACAGAATCCACAAAAGATTCGCACCGCACGGCGGAAACCCTGCGGTGCGGTGCGTGAGCTTTCTCTGAAACGGTCGAAAAAAAGAAGGGCACCGCCTTCCCGGATCGGGAGGGCGGCGTCTTTCAGTCAATCAATAGTGTGCGTCATAAAGCCGGGTCATGTCCTCATGCTGCCCGGAAACGAAGAGGGCAATATAGAGGCCGCGGACATCCACCCGGCACTTCTGTGCCACGGCATAACTGGCCGCGTCATAGCTCTTACTCTGGTTCAGCACTTCGGAAAGGCGACGATCCAGTTTTTCCTGAATTCTTAGCAGTGCGTCCTCATTGGCGGCGCGGAGCATCAGGATCTCATCCGGGAAGATGCCGTTCATGGAACTGAGGCAGGCATGATCCGCCACGTCGGCGGGCTCGATGCCGTAAAGCTCCAGAAGATCCGCATCCGTCAGCACCAGACCGTCTGTGATGCCGGTTTTTTCCCGGATCTCGGACAGGATGGCGGAAAGGGAGGTGTCCGGTTCTTTGGCGGCACAGCCGGAGAAAAGCGTAAGGAGCATGGCAAACAGGCAAAGCAGTATCGTGATGGTTTTCTTCATAATTCCTCCTTACGCAGTATGCGTGAATAAATAGTCGATCCAGGCCTTACAGGCCGCATTGGTGAAGTGAATGCCCATACCGCCGGTGGCTACCGGGTCGCTGCAGTACTCGGGCGGCAGATCCCCCATCTCGTCACAGAGGGCGGAATAGACGTCGATAAAGTAATACCCGTTTTCTTCACAGAAGTGCAGAAGCGCCTCGTTATAGCCGCGGATGATCTCGTTATTCAGAGAGCCGATTTCGGAGTCCTCCGTTCTGGGCGTCACGGACTGGAAATAGAAGGTCACGTCCGGGGCTTTTTCCCGGATGCGGCCCATTACGGTTTTGAGATTTGCAATGGTCGCCTCATAGCGTCCGCCGGCGATGTCGTTCATCCCCAGCATGATGTAGAGTTTTTTGGCGCCGCAGGCCGCCACCGCATCCTCTAAGAGCATCTTCTCCCCGTGATAGGTGGGATGCACCGATTCCTCCGTGACCGGCTTTAAGGCGTTGATATAGCTGAAGCTGCCCGCCGTCAAAAACTGCGCCCCGCCCAGAAAATCGGGCTCTGACGAGCGCTTCTCCCGCACATAGTACTGCAGTTTCAGACTGACAGAATCGCCGATAAAGACCACATCGTCAAAATAACTGTCCTCCACAGGTGCAGACTCCGGCACGCCGCCGGCAATCAGCGTGATGGGTTCTTCTTCCTCCGGCTTTACCGGACGCTGGGGCTTCTGGATCCACAGAGGGAAATCCTCCCCGTTCCAGAGCAAGCCATCGGATGCATCCGACCCGTCGGGCTTTTCTGTTTCGTCAGGCACTTCCGGCAGATCCTCCGGCTCGTCCTCCGCCTCGGGGAATATCTGCTGCGGCAGCTCTACGCTGCCCAATATATGAGACAGGCCGTCATCAATGATCTTGCCTGTCCGGTCTTCCAGTATTTTTTGATCCTGCCGCAGCCGCGGCACGATCCATAATAATAATCCCAGAGCCGCCAGGGCGACCAGCGCCCATAGCACTCCGAAAAGGAATTTCCTCATCGGGGTTCTTCTCCGTTTCATCCACGCTTCCATGCTGTATGCCTCGGCGAATCTCCCGCGCCGAAGTCATCCCGCGTTTACATAACAGCGGTTTACATAGTACATATTTTATTATAGTGGCTTTCCCCCAATTTGCAAGTAAAAAATCGAGATTTCCACAAGTTTTGACACGCACCCGGGTGACGAAACGAGAAGAAAAAATGCCGCCACAACATATGGTGGCGGCAAGGGATTCTCAATACAATCCGGCAAAAAAGAGCGAGGCGATCACGGTGAGAATTCCACAGATCACAATGGCGAGACCGCTGATGGCGCCCTCCTCCTCCCCGATTTCCCGGGCGCGCACCGTGCCGATGGCATGGGATGCGGCGCCGATGGCGAGGCCCACAGCGGCGGGCTCTTTGATACGGAACAGGCGGCAAACGCCCCGGGCCACGATATTGCCGAAGAGGCCCGTCACCATGATGGAGGCAACGGTCAGCGTGGGGATGCCGCCCAGCTCACCGGACAGGGCGATGCCAATGGCGGTGGTGATGGACTTGGGCAGCAGGGACACATACTGCTCATGGGACAGGCGGAAGAGAACGGACAGCAGCAGGATGGACAGAAGACACGCGACCACGCCGGCCACCGATCCCACCAAAAGTCCCCGCCAGTTTTTCTTCAGCCGCTCATACTGCTCATAAAGCGGTACCGCAAAGCAGACCGTGGCAGGCGTTAAGAACCAGGTGATGTAATCCGCGCCGCGGTTATAGTCCTCATACTCCACGCCCAGTACCAATAAAACCGCAATTACCAGGATAATAGCAATCAAAAGCGGGTTAAAAATGGCGAATTTCCACTTTTTCTGAATAGCATTGCCCAGCGCATAGGCCAGAATGCTGATGACAGCGCCGAAATAGACGCTTTCTGCAAAGAACTCAGTCATGGCGGCGCTCCTTTCCCCGGCGGATCACAGCCTGTGCGCTGCAGCCGGTGACCGCCATCGTCAGAACCGTGGTGACCATGGCAATCAGCGAGATGTACAGAATGGCGATCCCCTGCTCCTGGCAGATATCCATAAAGCCCACACAGGGGCCGATGAACATCACGGGCATGGCGGAAAGCATGAAATCCGACGCTTTTTTGATCTTATGAAGCGGAATCAGGCCGGTTTTTAAGCAAATAAATAACAGAATCAAACCATAAATGCCCGCAGGAATAGGCAGCGGGATCAGCGCCCGCAGTACTTCCCCGAGAAAGGTGATCAGCAGAATGATGCTGAACTGAAAGACCAACTCCATGTTTCGTCCCCCTGTCGTTTCTTTTTTTCAAACCAAGAATCAGTATACCACTTTCTGTCAAAAAAAGAAATAGTTTGTCATGCGTCTATCTCTGTGTTACAATAAAGCCATCAAAACGCTGCTCCGGCAGCCGATACAGGGAGGATCACTTATGGAAAAGATTCTTGGCACCGATATCGTCACCCAGATCGGTCTCATTGTGCGGGATATTGAAACCACCGCAAAGGATTACGCGGAATTCCTTGGCCAGCCCGTGCCGCCCATCAATCCCACCGGCACCTATGACAAAGCCCTGACCCAGTATTATGGCAAGCCCACCGAGGCCCGTGCCAAGCTGGCATTCTTCCATGTGAATCAGAATCTGGACATCGAGCTCATCGAGCCAGATGAGAAGGACTCCATCTGGCGCGAATTCCTGGAGAAGCGCGGCGAGGGCGTACAGCACATCGCCTTCAATATCCGCGGCATGAAGGAAACCACCGCAAAGCTGGTGGACGCTGGTTTCCCGCTGACGCAGAAGGCAGAGTATGTGGGCGGCCGCTATGCCTACTTCAACACCTTTGACAAGCTGAAGGTGGATATCGAGCTGCTGGAAAACGACAGCGATCTGTAAGGCGTCACATAGAAAAGAAGGCGTGGAATCTTCCCGGTTCCACGCCTTCTTTTTGCTTATTTCAGGTTGATTTTTAGTTAACCATAATCATATTAACTGTAATACGGTTTACAAACACATGGTTAACATAAATGATTATTTCTTCGTCAGATCCGGAAAGAGTGCCGGGAGTTCCAGCAAAGAGGATATTTCCGCCTCGGCACGCTCATAGCGATCGTCCCAGTCCGCGTAGGCGGAGAACCAGACGGTGTGCATCCCCAGCTTTCTCGGCGCTTCGATATCGTTGGGGGGATAGTCGCCCACATAGACGATTTCTTCCGGACGCAGACCCATCTTGTCCATAACGTAGCGGAAGGGATAGGGATCCGGCTTTTCCGGGCCCACCTCGCCGGTGGCCAGAATGAACTCAAACCAATCGCGGAAGCCCACCACGTCCACCTTGCCCTGCTGTAATACCGCGGGGCCATTGGTGAGAATCCCGATGCGATAGCCCTTGCGGGTCAGTTCCCGCACGGCTTCCGCGTTCGGCTCCATGGTGGTGCAGAAGGGATAGTAGAAAAACCAGAAATCCAGAAATTCCTTGCAGTCTGCCTTGTGGGTCCAGCCCACGCGCCGCTGGAACGCGGCGAAGCAGTCCTCCAGTTCGTCATAGCCACTGCTGAAACAATCCCAGAACACATCGGCGATCCATTCGTGCTCATCGGGACGGTCGGCAAAATAAAAGCGGTTCACATACTGCGCCAGTTTCCGGAGCGTCAGGCGCCGCACGATGAGGGTGTTGTCCAGATCAAAGAGGACGGCCTTGATTCCTTCAAACGGCTTCACGGTCTTCCTCCTCCCCGTCTGCCGGCGTCTCTTCTGCGGGTTCCGGCTCCTCCGGTTCATCGGACACCTCGCCCCAATGGAGCAGAACGGAGGCGGCGTTTGCCGTGAGATAGCAGACCAGTGCCGCGGAGACCAGAATGCGGAAGGCAGACTGGAAAATATAGTAAAGGCTGCCGGAGAAGGCAAAGGTCATCACGCGGCCAAAGGCACTGACGATCAAAAGGAAGATGGCCGCCAGAGCAGACAGGAGCGAGAGACGGGTGCGCTCCTTGCCGAAGATCTGCGCCGTGGCGGCATAGACCGCCAGAAGCGCGAAGCACATGCCCAAGAGATCATATACATACACAAACTCTTCCGGCTCCACCGGATGCTCCATAAAGACCTGCACCAGCATAAAGGCCGCCCAGTAGATCAGCGCCACAGCGCCCAGTCCGGTGAGCTCCGGCATGGTGCGGTTTTTGCGGGCAATGGAGAGCGCGCAGAGGGTGACACCGCAGAGAATCGTCAGCACGCCGAAGAGCAGACTGGCCATACTGCGGCTGAACAGGAAGGTATAGGCACGGAAAATGCCCGCCGCCAGGAGGATCACGCCGGAAAGCAGCGTCAGCATGGTGCCCGCCGTACCGCAGCGGTAGAGCTGTCCATAGGACAGATGCGCGCCCTTCTTCACAAATGCAAAGCAGACGCAGAAGAGCACCATAACGGCAGAAAAACCCAGCAACGCATAGGTCACCGGGCCGGCATCATAAAGACCGGTCGCATCGTTATAATACGCGGTCAGTTCATATCCACGCAGGGCACCGCCTGCGGCGCCCGTGAGAATCACGAGCGCCAGAGGCAGCAGTTTATTGCACAAAGTCTTCATGCATTATTCCTTCTCGGGGAGATCCACCTTGATGTGGAGCTCCTGAAGCTGTTTTTCATCCACAGTGGACGGGCAGACAGACATCAGCTCGGAGGCGTTCTGCACCTTCGGGAAGGCGATGACGTCACGCAGGCTGTCGCAGCCGCACATCAGCATGGTGATACGGTCGAGGCCCAGACCGGCGCCGCCGTGAGGCGGAGCACCGTAACGATAAGCATCCACCAGGAAGCCGAACTTGGCGTCGATTTCTTCCTTGGTGAGGCCCAGAAGCTGGAACATCTTCTGCTGCAGCTCCGGATCGTTGATACGGATGGAACCGGATAAGAGCTCCGTACCGTTCAGCACCAGGTCGTATGCCTTGGCGCGGACGGAACCGGGATCGGACTCCAGATACGGGATGCACTCGTCAAGTGGCATGGTAAAGGGATGATGCATGGCATCCCAGCTGCCGGTCTCCTCGTTCTTCTCGAAGAAGGGGAACTCGGTGATCCACAGGAAGTTGAAGGTATCCGGGATGATATCCAGGCGCTTTGCCACGATGAGACGGAGGGCGCCCAGAGTAGACAGCACGACGGAGTTGCGGTCGGCAACAAAGAGAGCCACGTCGCCGCGCTCACAGCCAATGGCGGCAAGCAGAGCCTGCAGTTCTTCCGGCTCGAAGAACTTGGCGAAAGAGCAGTTGGGGGTCTCGTCCACCCAACGGACGAATGCCAGACCGGATGCGCCGATACCGCGGGCATGCTCGGTGAGCTTGTCAATTTCCTTGCGGGTATAGGTGGAGGCGGCGTTCTTGGCCACAATGGCGCGGACGCTGCCGCCGTTTGCCACGGCGTTTGCAAAGACACCGAAGCGGCTGTCCTTGACAAGATTGGAGACGTCCTGGATCTCCATGCCGAAGCGGGTATCCGGCTTATCGCTGCCGTAGCGGTTCATGGCGTCGGCGTAGGTCAGACGGGGCAGCGGATTCTCGATATCCTTATCCAGCACTTCTTTCCAGAGCCGCTTGATGAAGCCTTCGATCATCTGGAGAATATCCTCGACATCCACAAAGCTCATTTCCAGGTCGATCTGGGTGAACTCGGGCTGGCGGTCGGCACGCAGGTCCTCGTCGCGGAAGCAGCGGGCCAACTGGATATAGCGGTCATAGCCGGACAGCATCAGAAGCTGCTTATAAATCTGCGGGGACTGGGGCAGAGCGTAGAAGCTGCCGGGATGGACACGGGACGGCACGATGTAGTCGCGGGCGCCTTCCGGCGTGGACTTCATCATCATGGGCGTCTCGATCTCGATAAAGCCGTTTTCATAGAAATAATCACGGGTCACCTTGGCGATCTGGTGACGCATGAGGATATTCTTGGTCAGGCTGGGACGGCGAAGATCCAGATAACGATACTTCAGACGGACGGTATCGCCCACTTCCTTCTCGTCGCTGATCTCAAAGGGCGTGGTCTCTGCCTTACCCAGGATGCGCAGCTCGGACACGATCAGTTCGATCTCGCCGGTGGGCATATTGGGGTTCACGGCGTCGGCGCCGCGGGCGGCAACGGTACCGCGGATGGCAACGACATACTCAGAACGCAGGCTGTCTGCCTTTTCGTAGAGCTCTGCATTCACTTCCTGATTGAAGTTGCACTGCACGAGGCCGGTACGGTCACGGACGGTGATGAAGATGAGGCCGCCCAGACGGCGCACACGCTGCACCCAGCCGTTGATGATCACTTCCTGATTGCAGTCAGCGGCGCGGAGTTCGCCCGCCCAACGGGTTCTCTTGATTCCCTGAATGGATTCAGCCATATTGATTCCTTCCCTTCTCTCAGCGAACCACAGCCGCAATGGCCTCTGCATTCAGAGCACATTCGGTCTGTTCGCCGCTTATCATATCTTTGATGCGGATCACGCCGCTGGCGATTTCGTCGTCACCGATGACGGCGGTATAGCGGGCGCCCAGCTTGTCCGCGTATTTCATCTGTGCCTTCACAGAACGGGCGCAGAGATCGCGCTCTGCGGCAATGCCCTCCCTGCGCAGCAGCAGCGTCAGCTTCTGCACGGCGTCAGAGGCGGCCGCGCCCATGGGGGCGAAGTAAATGTCACAGCCATCCTCGTTGGGGATCTCGACGCCCAGGGCCTCCATCACCAGCAGCAGACGTTCAAGACCCGATCCGAAGCCCAGGGCCGGAGTGGGCTTGCCGCCCAGCTGCTCCACAAGGCCGTTATAGCGGCCGCCGCCGCAGACAGTGCCCTGTGCGCCGATATTATTGGAGACAAACTCGAAAACCGGGCCGGTGTAATAGTCAAGACCGCGGACGATGCCGGTGTCCACTTCGTAATTCACGCCCATCACGTCCAGAAGCTCCAGGGTGCGGTTGAAGTGCGTGCGGCAGTCATCGCAGAGATAATCGAGAGTAGTGGGCGCATTCTTGGCGATTTCCTTGCAGATGGGGCTCTTGCAGTCCAGAAGACGCATGGGATTGCGCTCAAAACGCTCCTGACAGGTCTCGCACATTTCAGAAAGGTGCGGACGGAAATACTCCTTCAGGGCCGCGTGATACTGCGGACGGCAGTGGGGGCAGCCGATGGAGTTGATGTGCACGGTGATATCGTTGATGCCCAGCTTGTGCAGGAAGGTATCTGCCAGAGAGATGACCTCTGCATCCGCCTCGGGGGCGGCGGAGCCGAAGCACTCCACGCCGAACTGATGATGCTGGCGCAGGCGGCCGGCCTGGGGCTTTTCATAGCGGAAGTTGGGGGCGATATAGTAGCACTTCACAGGCAGTGCGCCGGTGATGAGGCCGCTCTCCACCAGAGAACGCACCACAGATGCGGTGCCTTCCGGACGCAGAGTGATGCTGCGGCCGCCCTTATCTTCAAACGTATACATTTCCTTCTGCACCACGTCGGTGGTATCGCCCACGCCGCGGATGAAGAGCTCCGTATGCTCAAAGGTGGGGAAACGGATCTCGCGGAAGTTGAAGGCTGCGGCCACGCCGCGCAGCGTTTTTTCCAGATAGTGCCATTTGTGCACGTCCGAGGGCAGTACGTCGTGGGTGCCCTTGGGCGCTCTGATGATTTCAGCCATAGTTACAAACCTCTTATTTTGACCCTGTTCATAGAGAAACAGGAACTTGATTCAATGCCCGCCTATCCGACATTCACCGGACAAACGTGCAGAAAAAACCTCATGTGCATCCTTCCCGAAACCGGTATGCGAAGAGGGAACACACATGAGGTACCTTGTAAACGGGATCAGATGATTCTGCCTTTTTTGCTGTTCTTGGGATTCACCACGTCTCGCCAGCTCAGATAGCCGTTATCAAGACCCAGAATCAAAAGCTCGGCAGTAGCGATATTGGTGGCGATGGGAATATTGTGCAGATCGCAGAGACGCAGCATGGCAGCCACATCCGGCTCAATGGGG
This sequence comes from Oscillospiraceae bacterium, assembly GCA_015067705.1. GTDB lineage: Bacteria > Bacillota > Clostridia > Oscillospirales > QAMX01 > Allobutyricicoccus. The sequence goes on along the minus strand of SVLW01000021.1, from coordinate 11,100 downwards.
AGCTCTGTCATGGGATCGCGGAGGAAAATGACCATATCGATTTCATTATAGGCAACACGCGCGCCGATCTGCTGGTCGCCGCCCTGTTTACCGGACAGGAAACGATCCACGGCAAGGCCGGTAGCCTCGGCAATCAGTTTGCCGGTGGTGCCGGTGGCGCAGAGATTATGCTTGGAGAGAATGCCGCAGTATGCCATGCAAAACTGAACCATGAGTTCCTTTTTCTTGTCGTGTGCGATCAAAGCAATATTCATTCTACACTCCCTTTCTATCCACGGCGTCCCGCTTTCAGCAAAGACACCTGTTCTCCTGACAAACGTTTTGCGATATTGCGATAGGCCTGCGCAGCGCGGCTGCGCGGGGCCAGAATAGACGGTGTTCCATAGGCACCGGACACGATCACCGCCTCATCCTCCGGCACATATCCCAGAAGCTGGGCGCCGGTGGTGTCGATGGCGTCGTCGATATTGGGAAGGCCCCGCTCCATCAGCGCGGGACGCACCCGATTGACCACCAGGCGCAGATTCGCCACGCCGCAGGCCATGAGCTCCTGCCCGGCACGCTCGGCACTTCGCAGACAAATGGGATCCGCCGTTGCCACGATGAGGCCGCTGTCTGCCGCACGGGCAGCCATCCGGAATCCCTCGCCCAGGCCGGCCGGGGCGTCAATGAGCACATACTCATAAAGCTCCAATTCCCGGATATTGCGGGTGATGGTACGCAGGGTGTTGACACTGATATCATCCGGTGCGGGAGGGGCGGCCAAAACGGAGGCCAGCGGGAAATCCGCCAGCTGTACGGCAGCATCCGTCAGGGCAATACTGCCGCGGGCCGCATCCGCAAAGTCAAATGCAGCAAACTGATGCACGCCCAGAGCCATATCCAGGCTCTGCATGCCCACATCCGCGTCAATCATCAGACAACTGTGTCCCAGCTCTGCCAGTGCACAGCCGACACCTGCCGTCACGGAGGTCTTTCCTGTGCCGCCTTTTCCGGAGGCAATCACGATCGTATGAGTCATCCTGATATCCTCCGTCCCTAAATTTCCACTTTTACATTATACACCGAAATAGATGGCATTACAAGCGGTTTTTTTAATATTTCTGGGCAATCCGCATGGCGGTCTGCTCCCATTCGACGAGATTCTGGGTGCGGCCGCTGACGGTGGTGATATCCTTGAGAACCAGGTCGCAGGTACAGCCATAGCGATGGCAGGCATCCACATATTTTTCAATCTCGCCGCTGATGGCAGCCATGTCCATATTGCGTTCGGCAACCAGGCCGGGATTGGCCTTGGCGGAGACCACATAGCGGCCGGAGATGGCCTCGATGGCCACGTCGGTATCGGCCCAGGGCGTGACGCCGATCTTTCTGAGATTCGGGATCTTCGACACGATATCGATCTTCTGATGCAAAGCTTCACAGCAGCCGTAGTACACCAGGCCGAAGGGCTGCATGGCGCGGATCTGATAGGTGATATCGAATTCATCATGCATATCCGGGGAGACGAAGCCCAGGATCTGTGCGGCGGCGCGGCCCCACACCTGGTCAAGCTTCACACGATCCCGGTCGGGATGCAGATCATTGGTCAGTGCCGGGGTGCAGTGGAGATCATAGGAATCGCCCTCCAGTACGCCCAGTGCCTCATACTGATGCATCTGATCCACAAACACGTCCGTGAGACGGGAGACCAGCGCATGCATCAGCTCCGGCTCGTCATACATATTGTAGAGCAGGTCGTCCATATTCATATACTGGGCCAGGAGATCCCAGGGAGTGGAGTTAATGCCCATGACGGCATACATGCCGGTGAGCTTCACCGGCACGATATCGGCCAGTGCATCGGCCACCCGCTCATAATGCTGCATGGTGGCCTCGCGATCATAGTGGAGCTTTGTAAAGGGGATCTTCTCCACGTCCTCCATGGAGTGGAACTGGGTCTCGAACTGATGGGCCTGGACGTCATTTTCGCTCTTGCGGTCCACGGCGGTGTATACGGGCTTCAGGCCCATATTTTCATCCAGCACGATCTTCCGCACGCCGATATAGGGCGCGATCACCATGTCGCCGGGGAAATATTTCTTCTGGAACAGGGTTCTGCGGATGTGGCCCTCCACTTCCCGCAGGATGGGATCCTGGCAGACCGGACGCAGCTCCTCGGCGGGCTCCAGCTCATGCCACGGAATTTCATTCAGAAGCACCACAGGACGGGTGCCGGTTTTCAGGTCGTTGGATGCACGATGAAGCTCCATCTTCCGGAAGTTTTCATCGCTCATGGCATATTCAAAATACTGGGATGCCAGTTCCCGCAAAATTTTCAGTTCCTTCTCCATAGTGATATTCCTCCATGTTAACAGTAGTATGATTATAGCATGAACTCCCGATTTCTGGCAATTCCTTTTTGGGAACCTGCGGAAAAAATCCGATTAAAAATTTTTGAAAAAGGGCTTGACAATTTTCTTTTTCCGTCGTATACTAAACGAGCTGTCAGGCATCCGGGTGTAGCTCAGTTTGGTAGAGTACTTGAATGGGGTTCAAGGGGCCATGAGTTCGAATCTCGTCACTCGGACCAAGAGGTGAGTCATTTTGACTCACCTCTTTCTTTATTTTTCTGCAGTTTCCCCTTTCCGCCCTTTCCCCCGTATATTTCCCCATGCAGCATGCCATACTATTGTCACATCAATTTTCCAAGAGGTGACAGGATGGATATGCAGCAGTGGCCGGCGGGATTTTCCTTTGCGCTCCGGCAGCGGCCGGAGGCGATGCGGCAGTTCCGGGCGCTGTCCGCGGCACAGCAGGCGGAGGTTCTGCGCCGGGCGCAGGCGGTGTCTTCCCGGCGGGAGATGCAGAGCCTGGTGGGTGCCCTTCAGAATCCGGACAGTCTGGGGATCCGATAAAAAACAGCCGAAGGCAGACTGCCTTCGGCTGTTTCCTATTTTATTCATTAAAACAGGGTAGTGGGATCGGTATACTCTCTGTTCTGGGCCTCGGCAACAGCCTTGAAGGTCAGCTTGCCGTGATAGAGGTTCAGGCCCTTCATGAGAGCGGGATCAGCCTTGCATGCAGCCTCTGCGCCGAGGTTTGCGATCTTCAGCGCATAGGGCAGCGTGGCGCCGGTGAGGGCCAGCGTGGACGTACGCGGCACTGCGCCGGGCATATTGCCGACGGAATAATGCAGCACGCCGTGCTTCACGAAATAGGGATCGCTGTGGGTGGTGCTGCGGTCAATGGTGGCGATGGAGCCGCCCTGGTCGATGGCCACGTCCACCAGCACGCTGCCGGGGTTCATGGACTTGACCATTTCCTCCGTCACCAGATGCGGGGTCTTTGCACCGGGGATCAGCACGCAGCCGACCACCAGATCCGCATTCTTGACGGACTTGGCAATATTGTAGGCATTGGACTGCAGGGTCTGCACCTTGCCGCCGAAAATGTCATCGAGATAAGCCAGACGCTTATTATTGATATCGAGAATGGTGACGTTTGCGCCAAAACCAACGGCGATCTTTGCAGCATTGAGACCCACGTTACCGCCGCCCAGAATGACAACGGAAGCGCGCTCCACGCCGGTAACACCGCCCAGCAGCACGCCGCGGCCGCCGGCATTGGCCTCCAGCAGAGTAGCGCCGATCTGAACTGCCAGACGGCCGGCAACCTCACTCATGGGAGACAGCAGCGGCAGAGAACCATCGGCCAGCTGGACAGTCTCATAAGCGATACCGACGATCTTGCGCTCCAGGAGAGCCTGGGTCTGCTGCGGATCGGGAGCAAGATGGAAATAGGTGAAGAGCGTCTGGCCCTCGTGGAGGAGTTCGTACTCCTGGGGCTGGGGCTCCTTGACCTTAATGATCATCTCTGCGATGTCATAGACTTCCTTGGCGGTAGGCAGCACCTTTGCGCCAAACATCACATATTCGTCATCGGTGAAACCGCTGGCAATACCTGCGCCCTGTTCTACATAGACGGAATGACCGGCATTCACCAGTGCATCCACGCCTGCAGGAGTCAGACCTACACGGCCTTCCTGCGGCTTAATTTCTTTCGGGCAACCAATAATCATAATAAAACCCCTTTCATGGAGAGAATGACGAAATCAAATTCTTCTCTACATATAGAATAAACGATAGCCCTGCAACTTTGCAATATGAAATTTTCATAAAAGTGTATGAGTCGATACAAAAAGTTTTATGCTGATTGAAAGCATATCGCCACATTCTATCCAATTTATCCGCCGAACCGCCCCAGTAAATCAATCAGTCTGCACACTTTTCCCGGGAAACCGACAGACTTTTTCTTTTATTTGGCATTTTGTCGGAACCGACCCCGCCGGAGAATCTTTATGAAATTTACAATTTGTATCTTTCTTCTCTTTCATTTCCCATAGTATACTGAGCTTATAGGAAGGAGGCGAAGAGATCCGATGATACCAAAGAGAATTTCCGTCTGCAGTATGATCGCCGCGCTGTGTCTGGTGCTGATGCTTTTGGGGTCTTTTCTGGGGATCGGTATGTACGCGGTGCCCATGATCGTGGGACTTCTTCTGACGGTGCCCGGGGAGAAATACGGCTGGCGCAGCCATCTTCTGCTCTGGGCGGCAGTGGGGATCCTCTCCCTGATTCTGGTGCCAGAGATGGAACAGAGTCTGATGTTCCTCCTGATTTTCGGGCCGTATCCCATGCTCTATCCTCTCTTTCAAAAATGCCGCCTGCTGCCGCGGATCCTTTTGAAACTGCTTTATTTCAACGGGATGGTGATCCTGACAGAGGCCATCGCTATGGCGCTGCTGTTCCCCGACGGAATGGGAACCCTGATGGCGGCCATGCTGCTTTTATTGGGCAATCTTCTCTTTTTCTGTTACGATCACCTGATCCCCCGGGCAGAACGGTTAATGCAGCGCTATCTGGGGAAGCTTTACGACAGGCTTTGACCCCCGGAAAAACCCATCAAACTTCATCCCCCGTATGGGGGATTTTTCATTTCTGTAAGATTTTTCCATAAATGTTATTCTATTTTTTCAAATTGTGCGTTGACTTGACAAGTATATACATCTTCGGTAAAATATAGAGGATGTTACTATTTTGTGAACATCAAAATAATCATTAAGGAGGCTGCGAACATGAAAAGACTGCTCGCACTGCTTCTCGCCGTTCTGATGCTGGTCACTCTGTTTGCCGGTTGTGCAACCGACGAAAAGAAGGACGACGTCAAGGACGATGCACAGGTCGAGGACAAGACGCCTGCTGCAGACGAGAAGGAAGAACCCGCCGATGATGAAACCGAAGAGCCCGCAGACGACGAGATGCCCGAAGAGGTGGAACCTCTCGAGATCGAGTACATGGGCCGTGAGTCTCATCAGTGGACCTACACCCTGGAAGAAGCCATCCAGAAGGAATTCGAGAGCCTTGATTATTACAATCAGCTGATGCTCGACACCGTGAACCTGGTGGTTAGCGTTTCTTCCATCGACAACGAGGCCTATAAGACCACGCTGTCCGGTTATCTGGCTGCTGACGCTCTGCCGGATACCTTCATTTCCCAGAGCATGATGGACGACGCTCTGCTGGTCAACGCCATGCTGACCGGCCGCTTCGCCAACATTGACGACCTGATTGCCCATTCCCCCGACGGTAACTTCAACGCCCTCATCCAGCCCGGTGAGAAGATGAACTACCTGAAGGCCTGGTCCACCGCTCCGGATGGCAATTGGTACATGGTCAGAAATACCGACAACGCTGCTGTTGGTATGGATCTGGATTCCGCCGAAACCGACTATCTGGTCGAGTTCGGTCTTGCCAACTGGTATCCCGTCTGTATCCGCCGCGACTGGCTGGATAAGGTCGGTCTTGAGATGCCCACCACCGCCGCCGAATTCAAGGATGCTCTGATCGCATTCCAGCAGAATGACGTGAACGGCAACGGCGCTGCCGATGAGCGCGCTATGCTGGGCTTCGGTACCAATGGCGAAAACGGCATCGGTACTGTGTTCTCCAACGGTGTTGCCGGCTGGTTCGGCCTGCATCGTGACAACTTCGTCATGGACACCGCCACCGGCGCTGTCGTGAACGCAATTGAGGACCCGGGTTATGCAGCATACGTTGCATATGCAAACGAGCTTTACTCCAACCAGGTTGCTCTTCTTGGCGAAGGCTTTGCCTATAACCATGCAGTGAACACCGCAGGTAACTACTGCTCCGCTCATCCCCAGTATCCGGATACCATGATGACCGTTGCCACCGGCGATCCGGACAGCAAGTATGAGCCCATGCCCGTGATCCAGGCAATTGAGGGTATCACCCCCCACCTGCTTGGCCAGGCCACCACTTCCTCCTTCCGCGCCATTTCCTTCAGCACCGATTGTGATTACGCTGCCGGCGCCGCATGGCTCGACTGGATCTTCTCCAAGGAGCTCTTCATGCTGTGGCAGTATGGTGTCGAAGGCAAGGCCTGGGAGTGGAACGACGACGGCACGATGTATCGCTACATGATCGGCACCGACATCTCTGAGGAAGACGAAGAGCGTTGGGGCGACATGTGGTGCTATGCTCCGTGGTGCCTGTTCCCGCAGTTCAACACCGCTATCTATTCTCTGACTGCTGCTACCTATGACTCCTTCGCGGATGCTCTGGATGCCGGCGAACCCTACACCGGCAACATGCTGACCTTCGACGATTGGGCAAGTCAGTACGAGAACTACAACTGGGACGAGTATTCTCCCCAGGAGCGTCTGATGCGCATGATCGACGAGATGGGCCAGGACAACGTCATGTATGACGTGACCGCCAACTTCGAGACCCTGGCTACCGAGGATGAGGCTGCTGTCCTCAATCAGTACAAGGCTGACCTGCTTCTGTACCTGAACGAGCTGACCACCAAGCACATCGTCGGCGACGCTTCCATCGATACCCTCGAGGCTGACCTCCAGTACGCATACGATAACCTCGGCATGCAGGAGTACATGGATGTCATCCAGGCCCGTATCGACCGTTACCTGGTCGTTCTGGGCCGCGAGCCGATCCTTGGCTAAGCAAATATCTTCACGCGAAAGCATGCAGATATCAAAAGCGTGCGGGCACTTGCCCGCACGCTTTTTTCTTCCCCTCCGGGGAAAAAGGAGAATCCGATGCAGTCCGGCGCTCTTTTGACAAAAAAGAACGCCGATTCTTTGCAAATGATCCGGAATATTAACAGATTTCCCGTCGGCCGGTTTTTTCGTTTGCATTGCGTAAAACCGGAGGAAATTGTCCGGATATTGCACTTGCTGTCCGGATATTCCCTGCTATCAGAAGCCAAAACAGTGCCGATTCCGCATCTATTCCCGAAATACCGTTTTCCCCTGTCCCGCTATGGCTGATACTTGAATTTATCCCTGCTTCATGCTATACTGAGATATAACGATTCAATATGGAGGACTGTTTTATGGAATTCCTGTATGAGGGTCTTTTTGCCATTACCTGGCAGCAGATCGTCATGTATGCAGTCGGCGCAATCCTCATTTGGCTTGCCATCAAGAAGGATTATGAGCCGGCACTGCTGCTCCCCATGGGCTTTGGTGCGATCCTGGTCAACCTGCCGTTCTCCGGCGTTCTGAACCAGGAGATCGCAAATGTCGGCACCGCACACGGTATTATTGAATGGCTGTTTGAAGTGGGTATCGAGGCCTCCGAGGCCATGCCGCTTCTGCTGTTCATCGGTATCGGCGCCATGATCGACTTCGGCCCGCTGCTTTCGAACCCCAAGATGTTCCTGTTCGGCGCCGCTTCCCAGTTTGGTATCTTCGTCACCATCGTGGTGGCCGTGCTGCTGGGCTTCCCGCTGGTGGATGCCGCTTCCATCGGTATCATCGGTGCTGCCGACGGTCCCACCGCCATTCTGGTGTCCCAGGTCTTAAAGTCCAATTACATGGGTCCCATCGCGGTGGCTGCGTATTCATACATGGCTCTGGTGCCCATTGTCCAGCCCCTCGCCATCCGTATGGTCACCACCAAGAAGGAACGCATGATCCGTATGCCGTATAACCCCGGCAACGTAACGCAGCAGATTCGCATCCTCTTCCCCATCATTGTCACCTTCATCGCCGGTCTCGTGGCTCCCACCAGTGTGGCTCTGGTCGGCTTCCTGATGTTTGGTAACCTCCTGCGTGAGTGCGGCGTGCTGGGCCGTCTGTCCGAGACCGCACAGAACGCTCTGGCAAACCTCATCACCCTGCTTCTGGGTATCACCATTTCCTTTTCCATGCGCGCAGAGGCTTTTGTCTCTCTGGACACCCTGCTGATCATGGTGCTGGGTCTTGTGGCATTCGTGTTCGACTCCATCGGCGGCTGTATGTTTGCAAAGCTTCTGAATCTGTTCTCCAAGAACAAGGTGAACCCCATGGTGGGTGCGGCCGGTATCTCCGCATTCCCCATGTCCGCCCGCGTGATCCAGAAGATGGGTCTCCAGGAGGATCCCAGCAACCATCTGCTGATGCACGCCATCGGCGCAAACGTATCCGGTCAGATCGCATCCGTCCTTGCCGGCGGTATGATCCTGAACCTGATCCCGCAGCTTATCAAGTAAGGAGGATCCCTGTATGTCTTACGATTTGATTTCCGCACTGAATGTCATGTGGCAGGGTATGCTCGGCATCTTCGTGGTCATGGGCATCATCTCCATCTTCGTGGCAGGCATCGTGAAAAGTTCCAAGTAAGCACAATTTGTCATTGACTCAAAAAAGCCAGGCTGTCAAACAGCCTGGCTTTTTCATATCATTTCTAAACCATCAAAGGCTTCGCACGGCAATGATCTCATCGCCGTCCATCTCTCCGGTCTCCCGGAAGCCAAACTCCCGGTAAAGACAGCGGGCGACCACATTCTCCGGCTCATAAGACAGCCAGCAGGTTTCTGCCGTGCCGCAGGGCATGGTCTCGATGAACCGGAGCGCCAGGGAAAGCGCCTGCCTGCCATAGCCTTTTCGCTGATGCTGCTCGTCGATCATCAGCCGCCAGATGTTATAGCTGTCCCGTGCAACCGCCGGTGCATCATCCCAGTCATCATCCACGCCGTAGCCGATCATCAGAAAGCCCACCGGCGTATCGTCGTCATAGATGCCAAAGGGAAAGACCCGGCCGCCGGCCGCCACACAGATATATGCCTCGATGATGCTTTTATCATTGGCGGCAACATACGATTTCTGACTCTCTGCCACGCGCAGGTTCAGAATTTTCCACACATTCCGTCCGTTGATTTTCTCCAGTCTCAGCACAGGATTCACCTCTTTTTTCAGGATACCAAAAGTGGGCACAGCAGGGAGTTCTGCTGTGCCCGCAAATTTTTGAATGATACGTCCTTACTTGGACATCTGATGGGCGATCAGGCCGGCGGCGCCGTAGCGTTCACGGAGCTTGGGCTTTTCGATCTTGCCGGTGGGATTGCGGGGAACGGTGTCGAAGATGATCTTGCGCGGGCGCTTATAGCGGGGCAGACGGGCGCAGAAGGTGTTGACCTGCTCCTCCGTGCATTCCACACCGGGCTTCAGCTCGATGATGGCTGCGGCGATCTCGCCCAGACGCTCATGCGGCAGACCGATGACGGCCACATCCTTGATCACGTTCATCTCCCGGAGGAAGTCCTCGATCTGCACGGGATAGAGGTTTTCGCCGCCGGTGATGATGACGTCCTTCTTGCGGTCCACCAGGAAGATGAAGCCATCCTCATCCTGCATGGCCATATCGCCGGTGAAGAGCCAACCGTCACGCAGTACGGCGGCAGTGGCAGCGGGATCATTATAATAACAGGTCATGACGCCGTTGCCGCGGACGCAGAGTTCGCCCACGTCGCCCTGCTTGACGGTTTCACCGTTTTCGTCCACGATCTTCACCTGCCAGCCATAGCCGGGCACGCCGATGGCACCCACCTTGTGGATGTTCTCCACACCCAGATGGACGCAGCCGGGGCCGATGGACTCGGAAAGACCGTAGTTGGTGTCATAGGCATGATTCGGGAAGATCTCCTTCCAGCGACGGATCAGAGAGGGGGGAACCGGCTGTGCGCCGATGTGCATGAGACGCCACTGAGAGAGTTCGTACTGGGAAAGATCGATCTCGCCGCGGTCGATGGCATCCAGGATATCCTGGGCCCACGGCACCAGCAGCCATACGATGGTGCAGTGCTCCTCGCTGGCGGTCTTGAGGATCCACTCGGGACGCACGCCGCGGAGAATGACGGCGCGGCTGCCCATCAGGAAGCTGCCGAACCAGTGCATCTTGGCGCCGGTGTGATAAAGCGGCGGGATGCAGAGGAAGCAGTCGCTGCGGGTCTGGCCGTGATGATGCTGCTCCACTTCACAGGCGCACATCAGACTGCGATGCATGTGCAGAATGGCCTTGGGGAAGCCGGTGGTGCCGGAGGAGAAGTAGATGGCGGCGTCGTCCTCGTCGGTGAGCTGCACACGGGGCGGCTCCGGAGAGAAGAAGGGCACCAGCTTGTCAAAGCTCTCGGCAAAGTTCGGGGTGCATTCGCCCACAAAGAGCATGGTCTGGACACGGGGAATATCCATGCAGATATTCTCCACACGGCCGGTGAATTCCGGGCCAAAGACCAGTGCATCACTCTCGGAAAGCTCTAGGCAGTACTTGATTTCATCGGAGGCATAACGGTAGTTCATAGGAACCACCACGGCGCCGGTTTTCAGGACGCCGAAATAAACGGGCAGCCACTCCAGGCAGTTCATCAAAAGAACGGCAACCTTATTGCCCTTGCCCAGGCCGCGGCTCATCAAAAGATTGGCAAAACGGTTTGACAGCTCATCAAATTCCCGCCAGGTGATCTCACGACGATAGCGGTTTGCGGGATTGGTTTCCACCAGTTCATATTCACGCCAGTTGTTGCCGCGCTGTTCGCGGACTTCGGGGTTCACTTCCACCAGGCAGACGTCGTTGCCGTAAAGGGCGGCGTTTCTTGCCAGGATCTCGGTAATCGGCATTTTGGGTTCTCTCCTTTATATTTGTTCCGTTTGACCGGCCAAACGTCAGGGCCGATCATACAGAGGGGCAAAATAAAAACGCCCTCTGTATCTACAGAGGGCGGATCAGATCCACGGTACCACCTCTATTCGCCACGGCC
>SVLW01000020.1 GCA_015067705.1 Oscillospiraceae bacterium | reverse complement strand
TGACCGGCATCTCCATGGGCGCGTCCACCGTCCTCATGGCGGCGGGGGAGAATCTGCCGCCTCAGGTGAAGGGGGTTCTGGCGGACTGCGGCTTTTCGTCTGCCCGGGAGATCATTCGGATTGTGATTGCAAAGCGCGGCCTGCCGGCTGCGGCGGCGTATCCCTTCGTGCGGCTGGGCGCGCGGGTGTTCGCGGGCTTTGACCTGGAGGAGAACCCGCCGATCGAGGCGGTGCGCCGGGCAAAGGTGCCCGTGATCTTCTTCCACGGCGAGGCGGACGACTTCGTGCCCTGCGACATGAGCCGGGCGCTTTACGAGGCCTGTGCGTCGAGGAAACGCCTCGTCACCGTCCCGGGCGCGGGGCATGGGCTGAGTTATCCGGCGGCGGAGGGTGCGTATCTCGACGCAGTGCGGAGGTTTTTTGGGGAAGTGGACAGTTGAGAGTGGACAGTGGACAGGGAAGGTGTCGCCTGGGGCGACGGATTTGGAAGAGCAGCCCGAAAGCCTTCCCCTTGAGGGGAAGGTGGCACGGCGACAGCCGTGACGAATGAGGTGGCCCGGAGGTCAGATCGCAGATATTGCACCCCAACACGGTCAACTAATCCCGGGGCCACCTCATCAGTCGCCTGACGGCGACAGCTTCCCCTCAAGGGGAAGCCTTTATAATCCCTGTCGCCCCCGGCGACACCACAACTGTCCACTGTCAACTTTCCCCTGTCCACTCCGTAAAATAAAAAAGAGCCCTCTCGGGCTCTTTTTTATTTTACTTGAAGCAATAAGCGGTCTTGGTCTCGTACACTTCGCCCTTCTTCAGGACGATCGACGGGAAGTGGGGGTTCTGGTTCCAGTTGGGGTAGCACTGGCTCTCCAGGCAGAAGCTGTGGCGGTTGGAGGAGAAGAACTGCATGCCGGGCAGGTCGGTCCAGGTCTCCATGGTGATGCCGCTCTCGTCGCCGGTGGTGATGGCCACCTTGCGGAAGCCCTCGCCGTCCAGGCAGAAGTTGTGGTCATATCCCTTGGGATAGGAGATATAGACGTCGTCGCCGTCGATGTCTGCGCCGATCTCCTTGGGTGCCAGGAAGTCAAAGGCAGTGCCGGCAACGGGCAGAAGCTCGCCATTGGGCAGGAGGTCCGGGGTGCAGGCGGTCATGCGGGAGGCGTTGATCTGCATCTTGTGGCCGTGGATGAGGCCTGCGCCCTCGCCGGAAACACCGGTGCCATTCAGGTTAAAGTAGCTGTGGTTAGTGAGGTTACACAGGGTGTCGGCGTCGGTCTCGGCGTGGTATTCGATGGTCAGGCAGTGCTCGGGGCAGAAGGTGAAGGTGACGCTGACCGTCAGATTGCCGGGATAGCCCTCTTCGCCGTCGGGGGACAGGCGGGAGAATTTCACGGAGTTCTCGCCCAGGATCTCGGCGTCCCACATGCACTTGTCAAAGCCCTTGGCGCCGCCGTGGAGGTGGTTGGGGCCGTCGTTTGCCAGAACCTTGTAGGTCTTGCCGTTTAATTCGAACTGGGAAGCGCCCAGGCGGTTGCCCACGCGGCCGATGGTGGCGCCCCAGAAGCCGCCCCTCTGCTGGTACTTTGCGACCTCGTCGTGGTACATGGTGACGCAGCGGAGCTTGCCGTCCTTATCCGGGACCACGATCTCGGTGATGGTTGCGCCGTAGTCGGTGATGGCGGCATAGGTGCCGTCGGCCTGTTCGATCTTATAAAGGGAAGCAATTTCGCCATTGATGCCGGTGCCGAAAGGAAGCTTTGTGACCATAGAAAATTCCTCCTAAATAATTATGGTTTATGTCTTTCATTTTAGCATCCGGCATGATAAAATACAAGTAGCATTATAGGAGAAACGGGAAAACCGTTTCCCAATATGGAAGGAGAACAATCAGTATGGAAATCAAATGCGTATGCGATAGTTCCTTTAAGAAGTATGGCCGCGTGATCAAGGGCTATGACTGGGCTCCCCTGATGGACGCCATGGTGAAGTACACCCCCGTGCCCGCCGATGTGGCCTATGTGCCCTCCGTGCCGGAGCTGGAGGCTGTTGAGGGCACCATGAAGATCCTCCAGGACGAGGTCTTTGGTGAGCTGCCCATCGAGATCGGCTACTGCAACGGCAACAACTATCAGATGGATGCCCTCGAGTACCATCGTTCCTCCGAGGTGGATATCGCCGTTACCGATCTGATCATCATGGTCGGCATGCAGCAGGACATCACCGACGACTACACCTATGACACCTCCAAGGTGGAGCTGTTCCGTGTCCCCGCCGGCACCGCTGTTGAGATGTACGCCACCTGCCTGCACTATGCTCCCTGCAACGCCAATCCCGACGGCTTCCGCTGCGTGATCGTTCTGCCCAAGGGCACCAACACTGATCTTCAGAAGCCCTTCGAGCGCGTTGGCGAGAATGCTCTTCTCACCGCCAACAACAAGTGGCGCATCTGCCATAAGGACTCCGGCATCACCGACGAAGGCGCCTACTTTGGCATGATCGGCGAGAACATCACTCTGGAACACTAAGGCAAATAAAAAAGAGCCCTGCGGGGCTCTTTTTTTAGTTGACAGTGGAGAGTGGACAGTGGACAGTTATGGTGTCGCCGAAGGCGACAGGATTCATAATTTGTAGGGGACGGCGTCGCGGGCGTCCCTCTTCTGCGATTCTGCACGATGTACCGGCCTTTTCGTAGGGGTGACCATCGATTGCCCGCTTCCTTCGTTTCTGCATTACACAGCGGTGAACCCTCTCAGTCACGGCATACGCCGTGCCAGCTCCCCCAGAGGGGGAGCCAAGAAGGGGCGGGAGTGAGCAGACTTTCAAAATCTGCAAACGCCAACTTGGCTCCCCCCTTTGGGGGAGCTGTCAGCGAAGCTGACTGAGAGGGTCCGCCGTACGTTTTCGTAGAATCGCCCCGGCGGACACCCGAGGACGGGTGTCCCTACATTTTGAATCCGTCGGCGGAGCCGACACCACAATTTTGCATTATGAATTTTGCATTATGAATTCAAAAAAAAGAGAGCCATACGGCTCTCTCTTTTTTTTATTTCGCGTAATCGACGGCGCGGGTTTCGCGCATGACGGAGACTTTGATCTGGCCGGGGTATTCGAGTTCGCTTTCGATCTTTTTGGCCAGGTCTCTTGCCAGGAGCACCATGTTGTCGTCGGTGACCGTCTCGGGATTGACCATGATGCGGATCTCGCGGCCGGCCTGGATGGCGAAGGACTTCTCGACGCCGGGGAACTCATTGGCGATGGCCTCCAGCTTTTCAAGACGTTTGATATAGGCCTCCAGATTCTCGCGTCTGGCGCCGGGACGGGCGGCGGAGATGGCGTCGGCCGCCTGGACGATGCAGGCGATGGGCGTCTCGGCCTCCACGTCGCCGTGGTGTGCCTGGATGGCGTGGATGATTTCGCGGTTCTCGCGGTATTTCCGGGCCAGATCCACACCGATCTGGATGTGGGAGCCCTCGGTCTCGTGGTCAACGGCCTTACCGATGTCGTGGAGAAGGCCCGCGCGCTTGGCCATGGTGATGTCGAGGCCCAGCTCTGCGGCCAGGATGCCGGAGACGTGTGCCACCTCAATGGAGTGCTGCAGCACGTTCTGGCCATAACTGGTACGATAGTGCATACGGCCCAGAAGCTTGATCAGCTCCGGATGCAGGCCCTGCACGCCGGTCTCGAAAATGGCGCGCTCGCCCTCGCTCTTGATGATGGCGTCCACTTCGCGGCGGGACTTCTCGATCATCTCTTCGATGCGGGCGGGATGGATGCGGCCGTCCATAATGAGCTTCTCTAAGGTCAGGCGGGCGATCTCGCGCCGGACGGGGTCAAAGCTCGACAGGGTGATGGCCTCGGGGGTGTCGTCGATAATGAGATCAACGCCGGTCATGGTCTCGAGAGTGCGGATGTTGCGGCCCTCGCGTCCGATGATGCGGCCCTTCATTTCGTCGTTAGGCAGGGGGACAACGCTGATGGCGGCCTCCGACACATGGTCGGCGGCGCACTTCTGGATGGCCAGGGAGATATACTCGCGGGCCTTACGCTCGGCGGTTTCCTTGATTTCCTGATCGATTTCGCGGATCTTGATGGCGGCCTCGTGGCGGGCATCGGTCTCGATCATGCGAATGAGGTACTCCTTCGCCTCTTCGGCGGTGAATCCGGAAATCTTTTCGAGCATTTCGGTCTCGCTCTTCTTGATCTCGCGGATCTCGTCGTTCATTTCCTCGGCTTCTTTGATCTTGCGGCCCAGGATCTCCTCTTTCTTTTCTGCGGCGTCGTGCTTACGGTCTAAACTCTCTTCTTTCTGCTGCAGGCGGCGCTCCGACTTGGAGAGCTCACTTCTGCGCTCGCGGATTTCTTTTTCAAGCTCAGTGCGGTTTTTCTGGATCTCTTCGCGGGCCTCGATGACGGACTCGCGCTTTTTGGCTTCGGCCTGTTTGACGGCGGCGGCGACGATCTGGCGGGCTTCTTCTTCGGCTCCGCCGATCTTCTGCTCCGCGATCTTGCGCCGATGGGCCATACCGATATTGAACATGACGACGGCAAGGGCCGCCATGAGAATCAACATACCGACAAGGGACAGGACAAATACGGTGATACTGACGATATCGATCTCCTCCTTTATTGACTTGTTTATGGAGCCGCCCGGGCGGGATACCCGGATGGAGAATCATGCAAAGCTTGCAATGACAAAAGGCGCGGGGGGTGTTTATGAAAAAGATTGAAAAAGAAAAAGAAAAGAGTGGGCTTTGAATGGAAAGATAAAATGAAAGACAAGGCACATAAGTACCTTTTTATATTTTACCCTGTTAAAGCGTACTTGTCAAGTGAAGATTCCCGGGGAGGGAGGCAGTTTTTTGCGCGGAAGAGCTGGGTTTTTCCGATTTTTCGCCGGGAGGTATAGCCGGGGCGGGGGCGGCGGATACTTCTCATATCGGAAAGGAGGGAACGCGGTATGGAGAAGAAGCATCCCACCGTGGTGCGGCGGGAATACGCGGCGGAGGGCGAGGACATGGAGGCGGCGATCCTGCGCCTCATGCGGGCGAGGCGGGACAGATGAGGCAGTTTCGCGCGGCGCTTTATATCCGGCTGTCCCGGGAGGACGGCGACCGGGAGGAGAGCGACAGCATCGGGAACCAGCGGACGCTACTAGAGGACTTCGCCCGGGACGAGGAGAGCATCGCGGCGTGGGAGGAATTCGTGGACGACGGGTATTCCGGCACGGATTTCCGCCGGCCGGGCTTTGCCCGCATGATGGAGGCATTGCGGGCCAGGCGGCTGGACTGCGTGATCGTGAAGGATCTCTCCCGTTTCGGCAGAAACTATATCGACGCGGGGCGGTATCTGGAGCAGGAGTTTCCGCTTCTCGGCGTGCGGTTCATCTCGATTCTGGACGACATCGACAGCTACACCCGGCCGGAACAGGCGGGCAGCATCCTGCTGCCCTTCCGGAATTTACTCAACGATGAATACAGCCGCGACATCTCCCGGAAGATCCGTGCCGCGCTGGACAGCAGACGGCGGCAGGGGATCTTCATCGGCTCGCACCCGCCCTATGGCTACGCCCGGGATCCGGAGAATCCCGGGCATCTCCTGCCGGAGGAGGAGACGGCGGCGGTGGTGGCCCGAATCTTTCGGGAGTATCTTTCCGGGCAGACCAAGAGCGGCATTGCCCGGCGGCTGAATGCGGAGGGAGTGGCGTCCCCGGCCGCCCGGCGGGGCGGCGGCGGGCTCTGGGGATACTCGTCCGTTGACCACATTCTGAAAAACCCCGTTTACCGGGGGGATCTGGTGCAGGGACGGTATGGGAACATCAGCTATCGCCTGCAAAAGACCCGGCGGCGGGACCCGGCGGACTGGATCACCGTGCCGGGGGCGCATGAACCGCTGATCTCCCCGGCGGAGTTTGACCGGGCGCAGGCGCTGCTGCGGCTGACGGCCCGGGGGGAGCGGGCGTCGGGGGCGGTGCATCCCCTGGCGGGTCTGGTGCGCTGTGATCGCTGCGGCCGACCCTTACAGCGGCGGCGGGTGCGGCAGAGATATGGCGTGTATGAATACTATCTCTGCCCCACCTACCGGCAGGATCATGCCGCCTGTACGCCCCATTCCCTGCGGGTGGATCGGGTGGAGGCGGCGGTGCTCTCGGCCATTCGGGAGGAGATCGCGGCGGCGGTGGATTTCCGGCGGATGGCCGCGGCCATGCGCGAGCCGAAAAAGTCCGGCGAGAACGGAAAAGCGCTGGAGGCGCGGCTGGCCCGGGTGATGGAGCAGAAGCGGGGCATCTACGGCGACTGGAAGGCGGGGGAACTGACGAGGGAGGAATATCTGGCCTTCAAGGAGGGCTATGACCGGCAGGAAGCAGAGCTTCGCCGCCGCATCCGCGACGCCGCCGAGCCCCAGCCGACGGTGGACGAGACATACGAAAGTCTGGCCGACCGCGTCATGCCGGAACGCTTGGAGCGGGATCTGGCGGTGACGCTGATCGAGGAAGTACGGGCGGAGGAAGGGGGCGCGCTGACGGTAAGGTGGAGGTTTCGGAAGCCGGAGGCTTCCGGCAGTTGACAGTGGAGAGTGGAGAGTGGACAGTGGAGAGTGGACAGTGGAGAGTGGACAGTGGACAGTGATGGTGTCGGCGGAGGCGGTGGGCCCTCTCAGTCTCGCCTGCGGCGAGCCAGCTCCCCCAGAGGGGGAGCCAAGTTGGCGTTTGCAGATTTGGAAAGTCTGCTCATCCCTGCTCCCTCATGGCTCCCCCTTTGGGGGAGCTGGCGCCGCAGGCGACTGAGAGGGTCTACGTCGTGCGAACCCGTACAAGGGGTGATGTGGGCATCACCCCCTACATATTCCGGCGGATATCATCCCGTCGGCCTTTGGCCGACACCACAACTGTCAACTGTCCACTCTCCATTGTCAACTCAAAAAAAGAACCGCCTCTCGGCGGTTCTTTTTGGCTTAATACTGGATCTCGATCTGCATTTCTTCGCCGGCCTTTGCCGTGTAGAGGACGTGGTCGCCGGTCATGGGATGGGCTTTGCCGTTTATGGTGAGGGACTTCACATTCCGGCGGATGCGGAAGGTGAGCTCCTGGTCGCGGTTGGAGGTGATGGCGGCGGTGACGCCCTGTTCATTCCAGGCCATGCGATGGAGCTTTGCCCAGGTGTAGAGCCAGATGCCCTCGAGCTCGCCCTTGGGGAATTCCTCCGGCATGGCGGGCAGGAACTCGATAACACCCGGCATGGAGAACACGCACATCTCAAGGAGCAGTGCCGGCATAGCGCCCTGCAGATCCGGGAACTGTCCGCGATAGGGGAAGTGGGCGGTGGAGAAATTGCGGCGGACGAAGCCGTGATCGATGAGCTGGGTCATGTTCTGCTCCAGTTCCTCGATGTCCTTCAGGCGGATCGCGGAGAAGGCACGGTGGATGATGCCGTGGGCGGAGTCGTCCTGCTGACCGCGCTTGCGGTTGGAGATGCGGATGGCCTCGGCCACCTCAGGCTCGCTCTCCGGCGTAACGGCGCGGCCCGGCCACAGGTCATAGTGATGGGACACATGGCGATGGTTGAAGTTCTCCTCGATCTCCTCCCATGCCCATTCCTTCAGACCGCCCTCGCTGTCCAGCACATAGTCCGGCAGATCGGCAAGCTGCTTTTCCCAGTGGGGGATCATATCCTGCTCGATGCCCAGGGTGTTGCAGGCGGTGATGAGGTTCTCGAGGATCTCGCGGCAGATGGCGATATCCATGACCGCATTGATGCGGGAGGGATTGATGCTCTTACAGGTGACGGTCTCATAACCGGGGTTCGGCGTGGGATCTTCGGGGGAGAAGGACGGATAGAAGATCACCTTGCCGCGGGAGTCGCGGTCGCAGGCATAGTCCTCGAAGAAGAGGGCCATCTCCTTGAGGGCGGGCACCACGCGCTCACGCAGGAAGTCCAGGTCGCCGGTGACCAGATAATAGCCCCAGAACTCGTTATAGATCCAGCCCAGGCATCCGGTCCAGCAATAGTGCGGATAGGTGCGGGAGAAGTGATAGAAGAGACCGGAGTTATAGTCGCAGTGGACGGAGGCGAGGAGGCCGCGGGCGCCGAAGAGACGCTGGGCATTCACGCGGAAGTCGTCGAACTTGGTCTCATAATACTTGAAGTACACATCCATCTCGTCGAAGAGGCCGGTGTTGTTGCCGGCGCAGACCTGGAGATTGGTGTTGATATTGTGCTGACCCCACATGGGCGGGATGTCGCCGGTATCGATGATCTGATAGAAGCGGCCCATGTCATAGAGCTTGTCCATGAGGGCAGGATAGAGCTCCCGCTCGTTGTGGCAGAGGCGCAGGAGCTCTTCGCCGGAGAGATAATAGTCGGACTCCCGGCCCAGACGAATCCGGGAAAGCTGCATCTTCCGGCCCAGGGTATCGAAATTGCTCTTTACATAGGCGTCAAAGTCCGGGGACAGCTTCATGAATTCCTCCGCGATGGGCAGGTCACAGCCAAATTCGAAGTTCTCTTCGATCCGGACGGCCTTCGAGAGCACCACAAGGCTGTCCGCGCCGCGGACCTTCACGCCCATGTCGGTGACCTCCACGGTGCCGCCCTTGGGCACAAAGCGGATCACGGCCACATAGCCCTTCTTGCCATACTCGGGGTTATAGCCGAAGCAGAGGCGGAAGAGCTCCGGGGTCTTCTCTAAGGTATATTTGGACTTGTCCAGCTGAATGCGGCCGAAGAAGTTCAGGCCGCCGGGCAGGCGCAGGTCGATGTCCATATCAAGGCCGCCCTCCGGCGCCGTGAAGCGGGAGGCCACCAGATTGCCGTCACAGGCGGCGATGTATTCGTTTTCAAAGACGCCGCGGTCGTTCTCCCAATGGGTCACGACGCGACCGGACAAGAGATCCACCCAGCGGATGTAGTCGCGCACATCCTCCTCAGGACGCTTGAAGGTGAGCCAATAGGCCTTGTGCAGACGCAGAGAACCCATGGGATAGAGGATATCCCGGTCAAAATTCATGTATTTGTCGTGGCCCGCCTCGATCTGGGCTTTATCCAGCAGCTTATCGCCGTCCTCCGGGCGGCCCTCGATGACGGCCTTACGGATATCGGCGATGTAGGGGCGCAGATCCGGCACTTCCGGGGTCTTGGCCCACTGGGGCTCATAAAGATGCTCCTCGGTGACTACCAGTTCATCGGCAAAGGGCAGGCCGGAGATATCGATGCGATGGGTGCCGTTGCCGGAATAGAGGTAATCCGAGGTCTCGTCCGCCGGCTCAATGGAGCAGACATTGCGCTCCGGCAGCACCGCCGCACGCGCCTCCACCGGCATATAAGGATAACGGTAAGCATAAGGGATCAGTTTCATAGATAAGCTTCCTCCCGTGATGATTTGATATCTAAGAATAGTATAACGGATGAAATGGAAAATGGAAAGCGAAAAGTAGGAATTGAAAATGAAAAATTGAAAATTGAAAATGATGGAGTCGGCTGCGCCGACGGATTTAGAATGTAGGGGACGGCGTCCTCGACGTCCCACCTCTGCGGGTCTGCGGAATCGTACGTCGTAGACCCTCTCAGTCAGCTTCGCTGCCAGCTCCCCCAGAGGGGGAGCCAAGAGGGTCAGATCAAAACCAAACCTGGCTCCCCCTCTGGGGGAGCTGGCTCGCCGGAGGCGAGACTGAGAGGGTACACCGTATGGTGACGCAGAATCGCAGGCGCGGGACGACGTGGGCATCGTCCCCTACGAATGTCGCCGTTGCATCGTGCGAAGCCACACACGGGACGTCGGGGACGGGTGTCCCTACATAATCCGTCGGGCTTTGCCCGACACCATAATTTTCAATTATCCATTATCCATTATCAACTTTCCATGATCAACTTTCCATTTAACCATTGCATTCCCAAAAAATTCCTCTATAATAGGAAGGGCACGAAATATAGAGAAAAATGGAGAATCGAACATGAACCAGGAAAAAGTGCTTGCCAGACCGGGTGTGATTACGGTTTTTATGATGCTGCTTTATGCGCTGTCAAACGGTATTCAGTACATCGGTTATAACTACCTCCCGCTTTTTATCAGCAGTCAGTCCTTTGCAACGGACTCCACCATCGGCTTTGCCACGGCCATCGGTGCGGTGGCCACCATTGCGGCACAGCTCTTCTGGGGGCGCGTGTCCGACCATGCCCGCAGTAAAAACCGCGTGCTGGTGGCGGCGCTTCTGGGCATGAGCCTCAGCACCCTGTTCTTTTTACAGGATATGTCCTCTGTGGGCGTGCTGTATGTGGCCATGCCGATCTTCTATTTCTTCTTCCTCTCGCCCCAGTCCATGACGGACACCATCTGCATCGAAAATGTGGAAAAGACCGGGCGGCCCTATGCCTTTGTCCGCTCCGCCGCCACTCTGATGAGCACGCTGCTGGCGGCGCTGACCCTGATCGTGCCGGGGATCCCGGTGCGTACCATGCTGATCATCTACATGATCTGCCCGCTCTTGGCCATTGCCCCGGCGCTTTTGCTGCCGAAAACGGAGGGCCATGCCCGCGGAAAGAAGGCGGAAAAGCAGGGCTCCATGCTGGAGCTGTTCCGGAACCGCCGGATGCTGCTGCTTCTGGCCTTTGGTCTCTTTGGCTTCACCTTCGGCAACATCCCCACCACGTATTTCTCCGTTTACTACAGCACGCCCCGCGGCCTTGACGCAGGCACCGGTATGCTGGGCCTTTTCTTCACCATCACCATCGCCATCGAGTTCGGCATCCTCCTGTGCAGCGGCCGTCTGCTGCGCCGGGTGAATCCCTATACGATTCTGGCGGCGCTTCTGCCCATCAATGCCGTGCGGATGTTCTTGATCTTCCTGATCCAGAATCCCTGGCTCATGCTCCTGACCTCGGTGTTCCAGGCGCTGTGGTTCGGCCTGATCTTCTCGACGGCCACGCCGCTGATCAATTCCATCGTCTCGCCGGAAAACCGCGCCACGGGCCAGAGTCTCTGGGTGCTCACCGCCTTTGGCGTCAGCCAGATCACCGGCAATCTCCTGGCCGGCGTCCTGGCCGGATTCATGTCCATGCGCATGATCTTCCTGGTGGCGGCCATCGGATACGTGGTCCTCTTCGCCATCCTGGGACCGATGCTTCTGAAAGAAGGAAAAAGACTCTCGTGAGTCTTTTTCTTTTTTTAGTGGAAAATTGAAAATGGAAAGTTGAAAATTGTGGTGTCGCCGGAGGCGACGGATTCCGGAAAGGTGCGATAGCATCCGTAGGGGACGATGCCCACATCGTCCCGCCTTTGATTCTGAGCGATGTTCGGTGAATTTCGTAGGGGCAGGCATTGCCCGCCCGTGACCGCCGTTTCTGCATGACGCACGGCGAGCCCTCTCAGTCACGGCTTACGCCGTGCCAGCTCCCCCAGAGGGGGAGCCAAGTTGGCGTTTGCAGATTTTGGAAGTCTGCTCATCCCCATCCCTCTTGGCTCCCCCTCTGGGGGAGCTGTCAGCGAAGCTGACTGAGAGGGTTCACCGGTGCGTTATGCGCGACGTACCGGCGGGCATCCCGTTTCATTCATCTGACCCGTACATGGGACGTCGAGGACGCCGTCCCCTACAAATGTCACCCCGGTAAATGGTGCGGATTCCAATCCCGTCGGGCAGCGCCCGACACCACAATTTTCCATTTTCAACTTTCCATTTTCCATTCAAAAAAGACCGCCTTTCGGCGGTCTTTTTGCTTAAAACACGCGCAGTCCCTGTCTTTGCAGTTCCTGCTGTAAGGTGACGATATCCACTTCCTTACTGGCCACGCCCTGGCGGATGGAGAGGGCGCTGGCGGCGCCGGCGGCTTGGCCGGTGACCATGCAGAAGTCCATCTGGCGGGTGGTGGGGACGGAGCTGCGCTCGCAGGAGATGCAGCGGCCGGCAGCCAGGAGGTTCCGCACGCCCTTGGGCTGGATGATGCGGAAGGGCACCTGGAAATAGGCGTCGGTGAAGGGGATCTCCTTCACGCCTTCGCCGTCGGCATAGACGGGGAACACGCCGATGGTGTCGGCGAATCTTGCGCGCTTGTAGACGTCCTCTTCCGTGATGGTGTACTCGCCCTCGATGCGGCGGGTCTCGCGGACGCCGATGGCGGTGGCGTAGTTGCGGAGCTTGGCATTCTCAAAGCCGTCGCCGTACTTGCGCAGACGCTCGATCACGTCCAGCACCACTTTACGCATGCGGATCTCGCTGCGGGTCAGGCTCTCCACGTCCGTGGCGTCCAGACCGGCATCGCGGGTGCCGAGATTGACGTTCAGCTGGTTGGGCTGGATGGGCGTATAGAACAGGCAGTTATAGGAGTCCTCGATGCGGGGCTCTCCGGCCTCCTCGGCCTTTTTGAAGGGCTGGTACAGGAGCTTGTGAGTGAGGGGGTGGCGGCTGTCCGGGTCGGAGTCCATGGTGGCCTCGATGGTGTCGATGTCCACCTCAGAGAGGAAGAATTTCAGGGTGCCGGGGCTCATGATGCCGGTCTTGGGGTCGCCCTTGTGGGTGGGAGCGCCGGCGCGATAGACGAGATCCGCGTCGCCGGTGGCGTCCACCACGCGCTTGGCGAGAATGGCGCAGCGGCCGGACTTACTCTCCGTGATGACGCCGCAGACGGTGTCGCCCTCCATATAGGGCACGGTGCCCATGCAGTGGTAAAGGGGCGTGACGCCATGATCCGCCATATAGCAGTCGGCCATGTACTTAAAAATCTCCGTGTCATAGGCAAGGCCGATGGACGGACGGAAGGCCACGGGGGACACGGCGTCCAGCGCGATCATGCGGTCCTCGATCTCCTTCTGCACGCCGCCGGGCATGACGGTGTTCTCCTGGCGATACCAGGAGGGGGGCTCCACCGCGCAGACGGTGATGTTGCCGCCCAGGAAGCCATAGCGCTCCACGATGACGGTGTTGGCCCCGGCCTTCGCCGCGCCCACCGCCGCCGCCATACCGGCCGGGCCGCCGCCCACGACGAGAACGTCGCACTCCATCAAAACCGGAATCTCCCGGTCGAACTCACGAATGGTTTTGTTGGTCATAAGGATCCTCCAACCGGGCCCGCTCGCCCGGGTATTTTGATCTTGATGAGAATAGTATAGCACGTGGGAAGGGCGTTGACAATGGACAGTTGAGAGTGGACAGTGGACAGTGAAGGTGTCGGCTGCGCCGACGGATTCCGGAAAGGTGCGATAGCATCCGTAGGGGACGATGCCCACATCGTCCCGCCTTTGATTCTGAGCGAGGTTCGGTGAATTTCGTAGGGGTGGGCATTGCCCGCCCGTGACCGACGTTTCTGCATGACGCACGGCGAGCCCTCTCAGTCACGGCTTACGCCGTGCCAGCTCCCCCAAAGGGGGAGCCAAGCCAGCGTTTGCAGAATCAACAGGTCTGCTCATCTCTGACCCTACTTGGCTCCCCCTCTGGGGGAGCTGTCGGCGAAGCTGACTGAGAGGGTACACCGGTACGTTATGCGCGACGTACCGGCGGACACCCGAGGACGGGTGTCCCTACATTCCACCCATCAGATTCCGAAAAACCCGCACACGGGGCGATGTGGGCATCGCCCCCTACAAACAGAATCGCACCTTTTCTGAAATCCGTCGGGCAGCGCCCGACACCACAACTGTCCACTGTCCCCTCTCCACTCTCAACTAAAAAAAGACCACCTTACGGTGATCTTTTGATGCTCTTTCATAGATTTACATAATAACTTCCCGGAAATCTTATGCATTCTTTCGCTTGTTTTCGCGGGGAGAACATGATAAAATGGTATCCCTTATAGTGTATGGGAGAACTGCGCCCGTTTGGAGGGGTTTCGCGGGGCTTTCCGCAGGCTTTGGGGGACGGGTTTTGCCCCCTTGGGGTTACCCCGATTATAGTATGTTTTGCGCCGGATGACAAGTCCGGAGTTTCAAAAGTGTCAACAATGCCCGGTGTATGAAAACAGGCCGGGCGCCGTGAAGTGGAGTGAAGAAGCGAATGGTACACGACATTCATTGCGGCAGAACCGTCCGCAAAAGTTATGCGAGATTGTCCGAGCCCATCGAGATGCCGAATCTGATCGAGATCCAGAAGAACTCGTACCAGTGGTTCCTCGAGACCGGACTGCGCGAGGTGTTCCGGGATATGGCCGCCATTACCGACTATACCGGAAACCTGGAACTCAGCTTTATCGACTATGTGCTGGATGAACATCCCAAGTACACGGTGGAGGAGTGCAAGGAGCGCGACGCCACCTATGCGGCCCCCCTCAAGGTGCGGATGCGTCTTCGTAACCGCGAGACCGAGGAGATCAAGGAGCAGGAGATCTTCATGGGCGACTTCCCGCTCATGACTCATTCCGGTACCTTTGTCATCAACGGCGCGGAGCGCGTCATCGTCTCCCAGATCGTCAGAAGCCCGGGTATGTACTTCGAGGCCCATTCGGACAAGAGCGAGAAGGAAGTCTATGCCGCCACCGTCATCCCCTATCGCGGCGCGTGGATCGAGTATGAGACCGATCTCTCCGACATCTTCTATGTGCGCATCGATAAAAACCGCAAGCTGCCCGTCACTTCCCTGATCCGCTCCATCGGCGTTTCCACCAATGCCGAGATCCTCGAGATGTTCGGCGAGGACGAGCGCCTCATCGCCACTCTCGACAAGGACATCGCCCACACCCCGGACGAGGCCATGATCGAGATCTATAAGCGTCTGCGTCCCGGCGAGCCCCCCACGGTGGACTCTGCCCGCACCCTCATCAACAATCTCTTCTTCGACCCCAGACGTTATGATCTCTCAAACGTCGGTCGCTATAAGTTCAATAAGAAAATGGCCATCTCCACCCGCCTCACCGGCCGCACCCTGGCGGAGCCCGTGGTGAATCCCCTCACCGGCGAACTGCTGGCCGAGGTGGGCGAGACCCTGAGCCGCGAACAGGCACAGGAGATCGAGCGCGCCGGCGTCAACCGCGTGAAGCTGCAGGTGGGCGAAAAGGTGGTCGTGGTGTTCTCCAACTGCACCGTGGATCTCCGGAACTTCGTGAGCTTTGATCCCCACGAGGCCGGCATCCGCGACCGCGTCCGCTTTGACGTGTTCTGCCGTCTCCTGGAGGAGGCAGAGGACGAGGAGGCCCTGAAGGTTCTCCTTTCCGAGCACGTGGACGAGCTGATTCCCAAGCACATCACGGTGGAGGATATTCTGGCCTCCATTAACTACCTGAACGGTCTTGCCAGCGGCATCGGCGATACCGACGATATCGACCATCTGGGCAACCGCCGTCTGCGCAGCGTGGGCGAGCTTCTCCAGAACCAGTTCCGCATCGGCTTCTCCCGTATGGAGCGCGTCATCCGCGAGCGTATGACCATCCAGGATCTGGATATCGTCACGCCCCAGAGCCTGATTAACATCCGTCCGGTCACCACCGCCATCAAGGAGTTCTTCGGCTCCTCCCCGCTTTCTCAGTTCATGGACCAGACCAACCCCCTGTCCGAGCTGACCCATAAGCGTCGTCTGTCCGCACTGGGCCCCGGCGGTCTTAGCCGTGACCGTGCTTCCTTTGAAGTGCGAGACGTGCACTATTCTCACTATGGCCGTATGTGCCCCATTGAGACCCCCGAAGGTCCCAACATCGGCCTGATCTCCTATCTGGCCTCCTATGCCAAGGTGAATGAGTACGGCTTTATCGAGGCGCCCTATCGCCGCATCGATAAGGAAACCGGCCGTCTCACCGACGAGGTGCAGTACATGACCGCAGACATCGAGGACGAATACATCGTCGCCCAGGCCATTGAGCCCCTTGATGAAGAAGGCCGTCTTAAGAATGCCCGCGTGGCCTGCCGTTACCGCAACGAGATCATCGAAGTGGACCGCGACCGCGTGGATTATATCGACTCCTCCGCCCGTATGATGGTGTCCGTTGCCACCGCCATGATCCCCTTCCTGGAGCATGACGAGGCGACCCGCGCCCTGATGGGCTCCAACATGCAGAAGCAGGCCGTGCCGCTGCTGGTTCCCGAGGCACCCATCGTCGGTACCGGTATGGAATATAAGGCCGCTGTGGACTCCGGCAACTGCGTGCTGGCAGAGGGCGACGGCGTGGTCAAGTCCGTCAGCGCCCGCCAGATCGTCATCACCTATGAGGGCATGGGCGACAAGTCCTATGAGCTCATTAAGTTCCTGCGCAGTAACCAGGGCACCTGTGTGAACCAGCGCCCCATCGTCAGCGTGGGTATGCAGGTGAAGAAAGGCGACGTCATTGCCGACGGCCCCTCTACCCAGGAAGGCGAAGTGGCCCTGGGCCGCAATATGCTGATTGCCTTCATGAACTGGGAAGGCTATAACTACGAGGACGCGGTTCTTCTGAACGAGCGTCTCGTGCGCGAAGATATTTATACTTCCATTCATATTGAAGAGTACGAGATCGAATCCCGGGATACCAAGCTGGGCCCGGAGGAGATCACCCGCGATATCCCCAACGTCGGCGAGGACGCCCTGAAGGATCTGGACGAACGCGGCATCATCCGCGTGGGCGCCGAGGTCCATGCCGGCGATATCTTAGTCGGTAAGGTCACGCCCAAGGGCGAGACCGAGCTCACCGCCGAGGAGCGCCTGCTGCGCGCCATCTTCGGTGAGAAGGCAAGAGAAGTCCGCGACACCTCCCTGAAGGTGCCCCACGGCGAGAGCGGCATCATTGTGGACGTGAAGGTCTTTACCCGCGAAAACGGCGATGAGCTGTCTCCCGGCGTCAACATGGTGGTGCGCTGCTACATCGCCCAGAAGCGTAAGATCAGCGTGGGCGATAAGATGGCCGGTCGTCACGGCAACAAGGGCGTTATTTCCCGCATCCTGCCGCAGGAGGATATGCCCTTCCTGCCGGATGGTACGCCGGTTGACATCGTGCTGAACCCCCTGGGCGTGCCGTCCCGTATGAACATCGGTCAGGTGCTGGAGGTCCATCTGGGTCACGCGGCCAAGCGTCTGGGCTGGAAGATCGCAACGCCGGTCTTTGACGGCGCAAGCTATGAGGACATTCTGGACACCCTGGAACTGGCGGGTCTTGATCCCTCCGGTAAGATCACCCTCTATGACGGCCGCACCGGCGAGCCCTTTGATAACCCCGTCACCGTGGGTTATATGTACTATCTGAAGCTCCATCATCTGGTGGATGATAAGATCCATGCCCGTTCCACCGGCCCGTACAGCCTTGTCACCCAGCAGCCCCTTGGCGGTAAGGCACAGTTCGGCGGCCAGAGATTCGGTGAAATGGAAGTCTGGGCCCTGGAGGCATACGGCGCCGCCTATATGCTGCAGGAGATGCTCACGGTCAAGTCCGACGATATCGTGGGCCGCGTAAAGACCTATGAGGCCATTGTGAAGGGCCACGACGTGCCGCCCGCAGGCGTGCCGGAATCCTTCAAGGTTCTCGTGAAAGAACTGCAGGCCCTGGGCCTTGACGTGAAGGTTCTCGACCGCGACCAGAACGAGATCGAGCTCCATGAGGATGACGACGATGACTTCGACGTCAACCAGATGGACCACGATTACGTGGAGGACCGCAGCTTTGAGAGCGAGGGCTATTCCTACGAGGACGCAGAGGAGAACCGCGACTCCGTCTTCGGCGAGGATGAGGACGCCCCGGAGGATCTGGGTCAGAACGAAGACTTTGATCTCTTCGCAGATCTCGACCTGAACCGATAAGAGAATAGATAGTTTAAGACAGATCCGACAGGGGGCGGCTGCCCCGTCCCCTGTACATGATAGAAGGAGCACTGTAATGGCATATCAGAGCTTTGAAGCGATCAAAATCGGCCTTGCATCGCCCGAGAAGATCCACGAGTGGTCCTATGGTGAAGTGAAAAAGCCGGAGACCATCAACTACCGCACCTTAAAGCCCGAGCGCGACGGCCTGTTCTGCGAGCGGATCTTTGGACCCACCAAGGACTGGGAGTGTCACTGCGGCAAGTATAAGAAAGTCCGCTATAAGGGCAAGATCTGCGACCGCTGCGGCGTGGAAGTCACCCAGAAGAAGGTGCGCCGTGAGCGTATGGGCCATATCGAGCTGGCCGCGCCGGTGTCCCACATCTGGTATTTCCGCGGCATCCCCTCCCGCATGGGCCTCATCCTGAATATGAGCCCGAGACTTCTTGAGAAGGTTTTATACTTCGCATCCTATATTGTCATTGATCCGGGCCAGACGCCCCTGATGAAGAAGCAGATCCTCTCCGAGCGCGAGTACGCCGATATGCGGGAGCGTTATGAAAACGATTTCCGCGCCGGTATGGGCGCCGAGGCCATCCGCGAGCTGCTTCGTGAGATCGACCTTGAAAAGACCAGCGAGGAGCTGCACCGCGAGCTTGAGAACGCCACCGGTCAGAAGCGGATGCGTATCGTCAAGCAGCTGGAAGTCGTGGAGGCATTCCGCCTCTCCGGCAACCGCCCCGAATGGATGATCATGGAGGCTGTGCCCGTGATCCCGCCGGAGCTGCGCCCCATGGTCCAGCTGGACGGCGGCAG
Source organism: Oscillospiraceae bacterium (assembly GCA_015067705.1). Lineage (GTDB taxonomy): Bacteria > Bacillota > Clostridia > Oscillospirales > QAMX01 > Allobutyricicoccus. Next base: position 15,573 of record SVLW01000020.1, on the reverse strand, counting down.
ATTCGCCACCTCTGACCTCAATGATCTCTATCGCCGCGTCATTAACCGCAATAACCGTCTCAAGAGACTCCTGGAGCTGAAGGCGCCGGACATCATCGTCCGCAATGAGAAGCGCATGCTGCAGGAGGCTGTGGACGCCCTCTTTGATAACGGCCGCCGCGGCCGCCCCGTCACGGGCCCCAATAACCGCGCCCTCAAGTCCCTGTCGGACTTCCTGCGTGGTAAGCAGGGTCGCTTCCGCCAGAACCTCCTTGGTAAGCGCGTGGACTACTCCGGTCGTAGCGTTATCGTGGTTGGCCCGGAACTGAAGATCTATCAGTGCGGCCTGCCCAAGGAGATGGCACTGGAGCTCTTTAAGCCCTTTGTCATGAAGAAGCTGGTGGACGACGGCATCGCCAACAATATCAAGTCCGCCAAGAAGATGGTGGAGCGCGCCCGCACTGAAGTGTGGGACGCCCTGGAAGTGGTCATTTCCGAGCATCCGGTTCTTCTGAACCGCGCCCCGACTCTGCACCGTCTGGGTATCCAGGCATTTGAGCCGGTGCTGGTGGAAGGCCGCGCCATTAAGCTGCACCCCCTGGTCTGTACCGCCTTTAACGCCGACTTCGACGGCGACCAGATGGCCGTGCATGTACCGCTGTCTGCCGAGGCACAGGCCGAGGCCCGCATCCTGATGCTCTCCGCCAATAACCTCTTAAAGCCCGTGGACGGCAAGCCCATCGCCGTTCCCACGCAGGATATGATCCTGGGTTCCTATTACCTCACCTATGAGCGGGATACGGAGCCCGGCACCGGCAAGATCTTCTCCAATGAAGAGGAAGCTCTCCTTGCCTATAACGAGGGCATCGTGGGCATCCATGCCCCCATCCGCGTCCGCGTGAGCCGCGAAAAGAACGGCGTCACCGAGACCCGCATCATCCCGGCCACCGTGGGCCGCCTGATCTTCAATAAGCAGATCCCCCAGGATCTGGGCTTTGTGGATCGTAAGTCCGACGAGACCCGCTTTGACCTGGAGGTCACCTTCACCGTGGGTAAGAAGCAGCTTGAGAAGATCGTCAACCGCTGCATCCAGGTGCATGGCTTCGGCCGCACCGCCGTGCTGCTTGATGAGATCAAGAGCATGGGCTATAAGTACTCCACCCGCGGCGCCATCACCATCGCCGTGTCCGACATGAAGGTGCCGGAGGAGAAGAAGCAGTTCATCGCAGAGGCAGAACAGCGCGTGGCCCAGATCGACCGCCGCTTCCGCCGCGGCTTCATCACCGATGACGAGCGCCGCCGTCTGGTCATTACCGAGTGGGAAGAGACGACGAAGCGCGTCACCGATGCCCTGAACGCCAATCTCGACCGCTATAACCCCATTTACATGATGTCCGACTCCGGTGCACGAGGCTCTATCTCCCAGATCCGTCAGCTGGCCGGCATGCGCGGCCTTCTGGCCGATACCTCCGGTAAGACCATCGAGATCCCGGTTAAGGCAAACTTCCGCGAGGGCCTCTCTGTTCTTGAGTTCTTCATTTCTTCCCGAGGCGCCCGAAAGGGTCAGGCCGATACGGCACTGCGTACCGCCGACTCCGGTTACCTCACCCGTCGTCTGGTTGACGTCTCTCAGGAGGTCATCATCCACGAGATGGACTGCGGCAGCCGCGAGGGCATCGAGGTCTTTGACATCATGCAGGGCAACGCCCTCATCGAGCCCATGATCGACCGTCTGGTGGGCCGTTATCTCGTAGAGGATCTCTATGACGACATGGGCCAGTATGTGATGAGCTCTCACGTCATGATGACCGTGGAGGATGCCCAGCGCATCATCGACGCGGGCTTCAAGCGCGTGAAGATCCGCTCTGTGCTCACCTGTAACTGCCGTCACGGCGTCTGCGCCAAGTGCTACGGCGTGAACCTGGCCACCTCCGAGCCTGTGTCCATCGGCGAATCCGTCGGTATCATCGCGGCACAGTCCATCGGCGAGCCCGGTACTCAGCTCACCATGCGTACCTTCCATACCGGCGGTATCGCCGGCGGCGATATCACCCAGGGTCTGCCCCGCGTCGAGGAGCTCTTCGAGTCGAGAAAGCCCAAGCGCGTGGCCACCCTCACCGAGATCGGCGGCGTCGTCTCCATCGAGGAGATCCGCCGCGGCACCATGCGCAACGTCACCGTCACGAATCCCGATACCGGCGACAGCCGCTCCTATCAGATCCCCTTCGGCTCTACGCTGCTGGTCCAGCCGGGCAGCACGGTGGTGGCCGGACAGGAGCTGACCGCCGGCGCACTGAATCCTCATGACGTGCTCCGCGTCCGCGGCGTGGAGGCCGTGCATGAATACCTGATCCAGGAAGTCCAGAAGGTCTACCGTCAGCAGGGCGTTGACATCAACGACAAGCACATCGAGGTGGTGGTCCGCCAGATGATGCGTAAGGTCAAGGTGGAGGACGCCGGCGACACGAATCTCCTGGTGGGCTCCATGGTGGATAAGAGCGAGCTGCGCGCAGAGAACGAGGCCGTGGAGGCCCGCATCTATGCCGGCGAGTATGGTCTCCGCTATGCCACCGTCAGCCCCGTCATGCTGGGTATCACCCGTTCCTCCCTGGCCACCGAGAGCTTCCTCTCCGCCGCCTCCTTCCAGGAGACGACGCGTGTGCTCACCGAGGCCGCCATTAAGAGTAAGGTGGACCCGCTGATCGGTCTGAAGGAAAATGTGCTGATCGGTAAGCTCATCCCGGCCGGTTCCGGTATGGACATTTATCATGAAGGATTCGCCGTTTCCGCCACAAAATCCGGCGAAAATGTCGTTGACTAATTGACAAAAATATGATACTATATCAGACGGCGTCCTGCGTGGATGCCGTCTGATCGCGTCTTTTTGAGAAGAAAACCGGAGGACTCTGACACCATGCTTTCCCTGCTTGCAAAAACCGAAAAGGCGGTTGGCGTGAAGCAGTCGCTCAGGGCTCTGCGTGAGGGCCGTGTGATCGCCGTCTTTCTGGCGGAGGATGCGGAGGAACGCCTGACGGATCCCGTCCGGACCCTGGCGGAGGAGCAGTCACTGCCCATCCAGGAAGTGCCCACCATGCACCGTCTGGGGCAGGCCTGCGGCATCAAAGTGGGCGCCGCCGTGGCGGTTCTCTTAAAAAGCGATCTGCCGGAATAATTTTCCGGCAAATGCGGCAAACTATTGCCGCGTGTTCCCAATGATTGAAAGCCGCGGGTATCCTCGCGATTTCAATAGATATTTTATTCACTCTTAGAGGAGGTGAAACGAATGCCGACTTTTAACCAGCTGGTAAGAAAGGGCAGAGAACAGGTGACCTATAAGTCCAATTCTCCGGCACTGCAGAAGGGCTTCAACTCCAAGAAGATGGAGCAGACCGACCTCAGTTCCCCGCAGAAGCGTGGCGTTTGCACCGCTGTCCGTACCTCTACCCCGAAGAAGCCGAACTCCGCTCTCCGTAAGATCGCCCGTGTGCGTCTTTCTAACGGTATCGAAGTGACCGCTTACATCCCGGGCGTAGGCCACAACCTGCAGGAGCACTCTGTCGTCATGATTCGCGGCGGCCGTGTGAAGGACCTGCCTGGTGTGCGTTACCACATCATCCGCGGTACTCTGGATACGCAGGGTGTTGCAAACCGTATGCAGTCCCGTTCCCTTTACGGCGCAAAGCGTCCGAAGGCAGGCGGCAAGAAGAAGTAAGTCTTCGATTCTGCAACTCTTTTACCCCCAGCACTTTTTAAGCTTTGCAAAGGCGTTTCACTTCCTTGAGAACGTCAAACGCTTCAGCAGGGCGCACACGAAAGCGGGCATGCTTTCGAGTACCTATGAAATCATACTGTGAAGGAGGGAAGCAAAGTGCCCAGAAGAGGATCTGTTCCGAAGAGAGATGTGCTTCCGGATCCGCTGTACAACTCCAAGCTGGTGACCAAGCTGGTCAACAACATCATGTACGACGGCAAGAAGAGCACTGCTCAGAAGATTGTTTATGGAGCATTTGACATTGTTAAGGACAAGACCGGCAAGGAGCCCCTTGAGGTCTTCACCGCAGCAATGGATAACATTATGCCTGTGTTGGAGATCAAGGCCCGCCGTGTCGGCGGCGCTACCTACCAGGTGCCGATCGAGGTTCGTGCAGAGCGCCGTCAGACTCTTGGTCTGCGTTGGCTGACTCAGTACGCTCGTGCAAGAAGCGAAAGAACCATGAAGGAACGTCTGGCCGGCGAGATTCTTGACGCAGTCAACAATCTTGGTAACTCCGTCAAGAAGCGCGAGGATACCCACAAGATGGCCGAGGCCAACAAGGCTTTCGCACACTTCAGATGGTAATCTGAAGCGACTACCCCTTTTTTTCGACATTACTTTAAGGAGAACATCATGCCGAGACAGTACCCCTTACTCAATACCCGTAATATCGGCATAATGGCGCACATCGATGCCGGCAAGACCACCACCTCAGAGCGCATCCTTTACTACACGGGTGTGAACTATCGTCTGGGTGAGACGCATGACGGCAATGCCACCATGGACTGGATGGAGCAGGAGCAGGAGCGTGGTATCACCATCACCTCCGCCGCAACCACCTGCTTCTGGAACGGCGTTCGTATCAATATCATTGATACGCCCGGCCACGTGGACTTTACTTCTGAAGTGGAGCGCTCCCTGCGCGTGCTGGATGGCGGCGTGACCGTCTTCTGCGCCAAGGGCGGCGTGGAGCCCCAGTCCGAAACCGTATGGCGTCAGGCGGACAAATATAATGTCCCCCGTATCGCCTACGTCAACAAGATGGATATCACCGGCGCTGATTTCTATCACGTCCTTGATATGATGCGCGACCGTTTGAAGTGCCGTGCCCTGCCGATCCAGCTGCCTATCGGCGCTGAGGACGAGTTTATCGGTCTCGTTGACCTGCTGGAGATGAAGGCCTATATCTATAATGATAACGAAGGCCGCGACATCAGCGTGGTTGACATTCCCGCCGATCTGCAGGACCGTGCCGAGGAGTATCATCAGAACATCATCGACACCGTCAGCGAGTTTGACGACACCATTTTGGAGAAGTACCTGGAAGGCGAAGAGATCACCATCGAGGAGATCAAGGCCGCCATCCGCAAGGCCACTCTGAATGTGGATATTATCCCCGTTGTCTGCGGCACCTCTTACCGCAACAAGGGCGTGCAGAAGCTTCTGGATGCCGTGGTGGAATATCTGCCGTCCCCGCTTGATAAGAAGGCAATGGTTGGCGTGAATCCCGACAGCGGTGAGGAAGAGGAACGTCAGGCAGATGATAACGCTCCGTTCTCTGCGCTGGCATTCAAGATCATGGCCGACCCGTATGTGGGAAAGCTCTGCTTCTCCCGCGTTTACTCCGGCACCCTGGAGAGCGGTACTACCGTCTATAACTCCGTAAAGGGCACCCGTGAGCGCGTCAGCCGTATCCTGCAGATGCACGCAAACGACCGTAAGGATATCGACACCGTCTATGCCGGCGATATCGTTGCCTTCGTGGGTCTTAAGAAGACCGTCACCGGCGACACCCTGTGCCACGAGGATCATCCGATCGTGCTCGAGTCCATCGAGTTCCCGGAGCCCGTGATCCGTGTTGCCATTGAATCTAAGACCAAGGCCGGCCAGGAAAAGATGGGCCTGGCTCTCGCCAAGCTTGCCGAAGAGGATCCCACCTTCCGCGCCTACACCGATCAGGAGACCGGTCAGACCATCATCGCCGGTATGGGCGAGCTCCATCTGGAGATCATCGTCGATCGTCTGCTCCGTGAGTTCAAGGTGGAGGCAAACGTCGGTAAGCCCCAGGTCGCTTATAAAGAAGCAATCCGCCGTCAGGCAGAATCCGATATGCGCTATGCCCGCCAGTCCGGCGGTCACGGCCAGTTCGCACACGTCAAGATCCGTATCGAGCCCAACGAGCCCGGCAAGGGCTATGAGTTCCGCGACGCCACGGTGGGCGGCAGCGTGCCGAAGGAGTACATCCCGGCCGTTGACGCTGGTATCCAGGGCGCTATGCTGAACGGTGTGGTGAACGGCTATAACGTCGTGGACGTCATCGCCACGCTCTATGACGGATCCTTCCACGAGGTTGACTCCTCTGATATGGCGTTTAAGATCGCCGGCTCCATGGCCTTCCGTGAGGCAATGGCAAAGGCCGATCCCACCCTGACCGAGCCCATTATGAAGGTGGACGTGGTGGTCCCCGAAGAGTACATGGGCGACGTCATCGGCGATATCAACTCCCGCCGCGGCATGATCCAGGGCATCGACGGCGCAAACGGCGTCCAGCAGATCGCTGCTCACGTTCCGCTGTCCGAGATGTTTGGCTATGCCACTGACCTGCGTTCCCGTTCCCAGGGCCGCGGCCAGTACACCATGCAGCCCAGCCACTATGCCGAGGTGCCCAAGAGCATCCTCGAAAAGATCACCTCGGGCAAAAAGGCTTGAGTGATTCCTAAAACAGCGAAATTTTCCTGATTTTTCTGGAAAATATACTTGCAATATGGTATCCTTTTCGATATAATAGCATTGTTTGAGTGTCTAACACGAAAAGTAACCGAAAGGACTTATAATAAGGAGGAAATTCCAAATGGCAAAGGCAAAATTCGAAAGAACGAAACCTCATGTTAACATTGGTACCGTCGGCCACGTTGACCACGGTAAGACCACCCTCACCGCAGCTATCACTAAGGTTCTGTCCTTCGCTGGCCAGGCTGACTTCGCTGCATACGACAACATCGACAAGGCCCCCGAAGAGAAGGCCCGCGGCATCACGATCAACACCGCTCACGTTGAGTATCAGACTGACGCTCGTCACTATGCTCACGTTGACTGCCCCGGCCACGCCGACTATGTTAAGAACATGATCACCGGTGCTGCTCAGATGGACGGCGCTATCCTGGTCGTTTCCGCTGCTGACGGCGTTATGCCCCAGACCAACGAGCACATCCTGCTGGCTCGTCAGGTTGGCGTTCCCGCTATCGTTGTTTTCATGAACAAGGTTGACCAGGTTGACGACCCCGAGCTCCTCGAGCTGGTTGAGATGGAAGTTCGTGAGACCCTGTCCAAGTACGAGTTCCCCGGCGATGACATTCCTGTTATCAAGGGTTCCGCTCTCCTCGCCCTGGCTTCCACTTCCACTGACGGCAATGCTCCCGAGTATGCCTGCATCAAGGAACTGATGGACGCTGTTGACTCCTATATCCCGACCCCCGACCGTAAGGCCGACATGCCCTTCATCATGCCTGTTGAGGACGTCTTCTCCATCACCGGCCGCGGCACCGTTGCTACCGGTAGAGTTGAGCGTGGCGTTGTCAAGATGGGCGAGACCGTTGAGATCGTTGGTCTGGCTGACGAGAGCCGCACCACCGTCGTTACCGGTATCGAAATGTTCCGTAAGCTCCTGGACTATGCTGAGGCAGGCGACAACGTTGGTCTGCTGCTGCGTGGTATCAACAAGACCGACATCGAGCGCGGCCAGGTTATTGCCAAGCCCGGCTCCATCAACCCCCACACCAAGTTCCGCGGCCAGGTTTACGTTCTGACCAAGGAAGAGGGCGGCCGTCATACTCCGTTCTTCAATAACTATCGTCCGCAGTTCTACTTCCGTACCACCGACGTTACCGGTATCGTCGCTCTGCCCGAGGGCACTGAGATGTGCATGCCTGGCGACAACGTCGAGATGGACGTTGAGCTGATCACCCCCATCGCCATCGAGGCCGGTCTCCGCTTCGCTATCCGTGAAGGCGGCCGTACCGTTGGTTCCGGCGTTGTTATCTCCATCAACGAGTAATTAACACTCGCCGAGGGTATTCCCAAGGTTTTAAGAGACTCCCGAGCAACTCGCTCGGGGGTCTTTTTTTGCGCCGAAAGGGGATGTGAAATTGAGAATTGAGAATTGAAAGTTGTGGTGTCGGCAGAGCCGACGGATTTGAAAGAGGGGGTTGTGGGATTCGTAGGGGACGATGCCTACATCGTCCCGTGTGCGGGTTCGCACGATGGGATGGGGTGACGCTTGTAGGGGACGGCGTCGGGGGCGTCCCGCTTCTGCGGGTTTGCACGCACTGCCGAGGGCCCTCTCAGTCGCCTTCGGCGCCAGCTCCCCCAAGGGGGGAGCCAAGTAAGGACGGGGGATGAGTAAACAACCAGATTTAAGCAAACGCTTTTCTCGGCTCCCCCTCTGGGGGAGCTGGCACGGCGACAGCCGTGACTGAGAGGGTCCACGCAGTACGTTTCCGCCCGACCCTACAACTGTCCACTGTCCACTATCCACTGTCCACTCTCAACTCTCCCTGCTTCCCATCCGCGCAAGCTCTTCCCGCACCATCCGGCAATACGCCTCGTCCGGCGTGTCCCAGCCGGGGGAGGGGGCGGCGGAACTGGGGAGGGGGGTGCCATATCGCGGCTTCGCCGCATCCTGTCCGATCCGGGAGAAGACAATGCCCTGATAATTCGACGCCATGCTGGTTCTCAGTTCTGCCGCCACGGCGTACTCTCCGTGCTGGTCTGCGGCGTCCCGCAATTGGCGGATCAGAATCTCCTGCCCCATGGGCTCATAGGGCTGTCGCTTCTCCTGCTTATAGATCATCCAGTCCCGCACCGCGTCCCGTAATTCCTGCGTCTTGAATAAACTCTCTATTTTGTGATCCCCCTCGATCTCCCTTGCCCGTGCGTCCGCCGTCGAAGCGCCAGCTTCGCGGGGGACGATAGGGGGAGTATGTTCCTGTTCTTGTTCATATTCTTTTTCTTTTTCTTGTTCTTGGTCACGAGTGGTCAATGATACGGACTTCTCCATTTTCCTGACTTCGGCCATTGCACGGTTTTTCTTATTCCGTTCGCACAGTTCTCGATATTTCCGTTCCTCCTCATCAATCAGCCGCTTTACATTCGGCCACAGAATCCCCTCAAGACCCGGAAGTTCCATTTCCACGTCCTCTTCAGCGTAAAGCAGCATTGCTACGAAAAGTCGCCCGATCTCCTCAAAGCTCAGTCGTGCCACATCCTGCCGAAACGTCACAAACACCTTTACATACGTCATCTTTGCCATGCGCTTCTCACCTTTCCTCTTCCGTATTCCCCCGGGCGGCATCTTCCTGCCTATTGGGTGCGCCCGCGCCCCGCACAGGGATATGGCCGCCCGGCCAATGGCTCGGGATTTCGTCCCGGCGAGTATAGAATACCAAATCGCACTTGCCATAAATTCCACTCTTTTTCCAATGTGGACAGGCGCGGAGGCAGTTGAGAGTGGACAGTTGACAGTGGACAGTGGACAGTTGTGGTGTCGGCGGAGCCGACGGATTGGAATCCGCGGGGACCCGTAGGGGATGATGCCCACATCGTCCCGTGTGCGGGTTCGCACGACGCACCGGCGGGCCCTCTCAGTCTCGCCTACGGCGAGCCAGCTCCCCCAGAGGGGGAGCCAAGAAAAGCGTTTGCAAAATCTGGTTGTTTGCTTATCCCTGTCCTTACTTGGCTCCCTCTGATGAGGGAGCTGTCGCCGTCAGGCGACTGAGGGAGAGATACACGGTCGTGCGTCGTGAGAGGAACCGTTTGGCAGACCTCCGGGTTTTCTCTCCCTCAGTCTCGCTTCGCGAGCCAGCTCCCTCGTCAGAGGGAGCCGAGTCGGCGTTTGCAGAATCTGGTTGTTTACTCATCCCCATCCCTGCTTGGCTCCCCCTTTGGGGGAGCTGGCTCGCGAAGCGAGACTGAGAGGGCTCCCGCAGTGCGTTTCTGCATTACCACACGTCCCGGGCGGGCAATGCCCGCCCCTACGAAATCCACCGAACGTCGTACAGACCTTTCGAGTGGGACGTCGAGGACGCCGTCCCCTACAAGCGTCACCCCATCCCATCGTGCGAACCCGCACACGGGACGATCTGGGCATCGTCCCCTACGAATCCCACAACCCCCTCTTTCAAATCCCCGTTGGCTCTGCCGACACCACAACTGTCCACTGTCCACTCTCCACTGTCAACTGCCAACTCTCCCCTTGCAAACTTCCTCCGCATACGGTATGATAAAACTAACAAAACTCCCGTCGGCAGAGGCCGGCGGAATCGGGAGGATTTTATGGAAAAATATTTGCTTTCCTGGCAGGTCGGCTGCTGCGATGACGTGGCGGCGGCGGTGGCGGAATGGATGCCGGCCCAGGTGCCGGGCGCGGTACAGCTGGATTATGCCCGGGCAAAGGGCTGGGCGCCCTATTACATGGGGCTGAATTTCCGCGACTACAAATGGATGGAGGACAAGTTCTGGTGCTACCGCGCACCGCTGGACTTCGCACTCCGTGACGACCAGCGGGCGACTCTGGTGTTCCTGGGCATTGACTATCGCTATGAGATCCGTGTGGACGGCGAATTTGTGCACGGGGGCGAGGGCATGTTCGCGCCGGTGCGCCTGGACGTGACGGCGTATGCGGGCGAGGCCCACGAACTGACGGTGCTCTTGTGGCCGGTGCCCAAGGCCGATGACTCCGACACCCGGGACCAGGCCCGCCTGAGCGCAAAGCCCGCGGTCAGCTACGGATGGGACTTCCATCCCCGTCTCGTGCCCTCCGGCATCTGGGACGAAGCGTATCTGGAGATCGGAAACGAACGGGGCATCGAGGAATTTGACGTGCGCTACCAGCTCTCGGACGATCTGGGCTCCGTGACGGTGCGCGCCCAGGCCGACGTGACCATGCCGGGCAAGGTGCGCTTTGCCGTGTCCGACGAAAACGGTGTCGTGGCAGAGACCACCGTGGACTCCTGCCGCACGGCCGCTGCCGCAGAACTGGTGATCGCGCAGCCGAAGCTCTGGTATCCCCTGGGCTATGGCGACCAGCCGCTTTATACCATCACCGCGGAGACCATCGACGAGACCGGCGCCGTCACCGAGACGAGATGCCGCCGCCTGGGCTTCCGCCGCAGCCGCATGGTGATGAATGCCGGCGCGTGGAGCCGCCCCTCCGGCATGCCCCGCAGCCGCTCCGACGCCCCCGCCACCCTGGAGATCAACGGGCGGAAGCTCTTCGCCCGGGGCAGTAACTGGGTGGGCACGGACATTTTTGCCGGCGAGATGACAAGAGAACATTACGACGAGCTTCTCACCCAGGCGGCGGAGTGCAACGTGATCATTCTCCGCATCTGGGGCGGTGCCTTCGTGAATAAAGAGAGCTTCTTCGAGCTCTGTGACGAAAAGGGCATCATGGTCTGGCAGGAGTTCCCCCTGGCCTGTAATGAATACCCCGACGATCCCCATTATCTGGCGGTTTTAGAGCACGAGGCCCGGGCCATCGTCCGCCGCCTGCGCACGCATCCGTCGCTCGTCATCTGGTGCGGCGGCAACGAACTCTTCAATTCCTGGTCCGGCATGACGGAACAGCATCACGCCCTGCGGCTTTTGAACGCCGTGTGCTACGACGAGGATCAGTACACGCCTTTTCTCTACACTTCCCCCCTCACCGGTATGTCCCACGGCCATTACCACAGCTATGACGAGGAGACCGGCGAGGAACTCTTGACCTTACTCCGTAATTCCCACTTCACGGGCTATAACGAGTTCGGCTGCCCCGCCTATGCCCCGGCAGACTATATCCGCACCTTCATGAGCGAGGAAGAATTCCAGAGCTTCGGCCCGGAGAGCGAGATCTGGCGGGAGCGCCATGCCTTCGGCGTCTGGCGCGAGCGGAGCTGGGGCCGCGAGGACGAGGTGAATTACTTCCTGGGCGGCTACGAGAGCGTTGACGACCTCTGCGAGAAGAGCCAGTTCGTCCAGAGCATGTGCCTGCGCTCCGACTTTGAGGAGATGCGCCGCCAGTGGCCGCAGTGCAGCTTTGCCATGAACTGGTGCTTTAACGAGCCCTGGCCCGCCGCCGCCAATAACAGCGTCGTGGCCTGGCCCGCGGTGCGGAAACCCGCCTACTACGCCATGCAGACGGCGCTGCGTCCCCGCATGGCCAGTCTGGCCCTGGACCGCCAGCTCTGGCGCGGCGGCGAGACCTTCCGCGCGGAGATCTGGATGCATAATGATACCATCGAGGAGATGCCCGCGGGCGAGATCCGCGTGAGCTACAAGCTCGACGGCGAGGAGATCCAGTGGGGTACCCTGCGCTACGCTGCCCTCCCCGAGCAGACGAACAGCGTCTCGGGCAGCATCCTCTTCCCCCTCCCCGAGGACTTCGACGGCCTCTTCGAGATCCGCCTGGAAGTCGTCGGCCACCCCGACTGGAGCGCCGAGTACCGCTACCCCTGCCGCGCAAAAGTGCAGAAGAGCCAGAAGAAAGTGCTGAATATGTAAAAAAGCCCCGATATAAAAAAGCCCCTTCGGGGGCTTTTTTGAATGAGGAATGAGAAATGAGGAATGAGGAATGAAGGTGTCGGCCGCAGGCCGACGGGGTTTGGAATCCGCGGGACGTCCTTCCTTTTCCGTAGGGGGCGATGCCCACATCGCCCCGCGTGCGATTTTGCGCACGCTGGTGGGGTGACGCTTGTATGGGACGGCGTCCTCGACGTCCCATACCTGCGACATCGATCTTGGTTCGGTGGTTTTCGTAGGGGTGGGCATTGCCCGCCTGTGACGTGCGATTCTGTGTGACGCGCCGGGGAGCCCTCTCAGTCGCCTGCGGCGCCAGCTCCCCCAGAGGGGGAGCCAAGAAAAGCGTTTGCTAAAACGTGGGGTATGCTCATCCCCCACCCCACTTGGCTCCCCCTCCGGGGGAGCTGGCTCGCCGCAGGCGAGACTGAGAGGGCCCACCGTGTGATTTTGCATCACCGCACGTCCCGGTCAATCGTTCTGACCCGCACACTGAGAGGACCCGGCAGTACGTTTCCGCGCGACGCACCCACAGACATCCCATTTCCTGGTGCAGACCTTCGGAGTGGGACGTCGGGGACGCCGTCCCCTACCATATGCACCCCGCAGCAGTTTCCTAAATCCGTCGGCTCTGCCGACACCGCAATGATGAATTCTGAATTATGAATCATGAATTGCGCTTTCCCCCGCATTTTCCGGCAAAATCCAGCATTTTCTCTGGATTTCACACTTTGTTCATCTTGACAAATCTCTCATATCATGTATAATAATACCAACATCTTAATACGGTCACGGTTAGAGGTGCGGTGTGTCAGGAGTAGGGCTGTCGGGAAACAGGCATGGACAGCGGGAAAGGGGCCATCGCCGAGGCGTCGATGATGCGTGCCTGCGCGCTCGATTGCCGGGACACGGGAGAAGATCCCGCGGACTGTCACGGAAGAAGTGGAGCGCTGCCCGGATCGACGAACGCATCTTTTTGCACGTTTGCCGCATTCTGTGGAAAGCCCCACGGAAGGCGGCTTTTTTGATGGGGAACCGTCCTTGGCTCCCTCTGATGAGGGAGCTGTCAGCGAAGCTGACTGAGGGAGAGAAAGCCCGGAGGTCTGCATACGGTTCTTCTTATGACATACTGCCCTGTATCTCTCCTTCCGTCACGGCTTATGCCGTGCCACCTCTCGCTGAGGCTCGGTCACGGCGCGGCTCTGACATGCCACTGGCATGTCATTCACTCCCGCGCCGCCGCTCCGCTACCTCATCAGAGGGAGGCAGGGGATTTATTAGGCTTCCTCCCACCCCGCGGCCGCAATACTTTTGGAGGGTTTTATGAAAAGATCCAGTAAGCGTCTCTTCGTCACCCTCGTGATGATCGTGGTCTGCATGGCCTGCTTCTCCTTCTCCGCGCTTGCCGCGGCAGAGGGCGAGGACGCCAGCAGCCTCTATGGCACGTTCTGGTCCCTGGTTCCCCCGGTGGTGGCCATTGTGCTGGCACTCATCACGAAGGAAGCGTATTCCTCTCTCTTTATCGGCGTCCTTTGCGGCAGTATGCTGGCCACAAAGTTCTCCTTCGCCGGCACCATTGACGTCATGGTGCAGGACGGCCTTATCGCCGCCGTGTCCGATTCTGCCGGCATCTTCATCTTCCTGGTGATGCTGGGCATCCTGGTGGCACTGATCAACAAGACCGGCGCCTCCGCCGCCTTTGCCGCCTGGGCCAAGAAGAACATCAAGTCCCGCGCCGGTGCCATGCTGGCCACCTTCGTGCTGGGCGTGCTGATCTTCATCGACGACTACTTTAACTGCCTCACCGTGGGCGGTGTCATGCAGCCCGTCACGGACAGTCACAAGATCTCCCGTGCAAAGCTGGCCTATATCATTGACGCTACCGCCGCTCCTATCTGCATGATCGCGCCGATTTCCTCCTGGGCCGCCGCGGTTGCCCAGTTCTCCGAAGGCACCGGCTATTCCGGCCTGACGCTCTTCATCCGCGCCATCCCCTATAACTTCTACAGCCTCCTGACGCTGGTGTTCGTGGTGGCTCTGGCCCTCATGAAGTTCGATTACGGCCCCATGGCCCGCCACGAGAAGAACGCCATGGAAAAGGGCGACCTCTTCACCTCCGGTGCAGAGCGTGAAGCCGCCGAGGGCCTTGAGGCCAACGAGCGCGGCCGCGTCTATGACCTGATCATCCCCGTGGTGCTTCTGATCGCCATCTGCGTCGTGGCTCTCATCTATGTGGGCGGCTTCTTCTCTGGTGCCGACTTCATCACCGCATTCGGCGACACCGATGCCACCGTGGGTCTGCCCTGGGGCAGCCTCATCGCCCTGGTCATCACCATTGTTTACCTGATCATCCGCCGGGTCATCACCTTCAAGGATGCCATGGAATGCATCCCCAAGGGCTTTATCGCCATGGTGCCCGCTATCCTGATCCTGACCTTCGCCACCGCCCTGAAGAACACCACCGGCCTTCTCGGCGCGGACGTGTTCGTGGCCGGTCTTATGGAAGGCGCGGCAGAGGGCCTCGTCATGTTCCTGCCGGCGGTCATCTTCCTGGTGGCCTGCTTCCTGGCCTTCTCCACTGGTACCTCCTGGGGCACCTTTGGTATCCTGATCCCCATTGTGGTCAATCTCTTCCCGGCATCCAACGAGCTCTTCTATATCGGTATCTCCGCCTGCCTGGCCGGCGCCGTCTGCGGCGACCACTGCAGCCCCATCTCCGATACCACCATCATGTCCTCCGCCGGTGCCCGTTGTGACCACATCAACCACGTCTCCACCCAGATGCCCTACGCCATCACCGTGGCGCTGGTCTCCTTCGTTTCCTACATCGTGGCCGGCCTCATCCAGAACGCCTGGATCGCCCTGCCCATCGCCATCGTCCTGATGCTGGGCACCATGTACGTGCTGAAGATGCTGTTTGCAAAAAAGAGCGCATAAGAGTAAAAAAAGAACCGCTCCGGCGGTTCTTTTTTTTAGTGGACAGTGGAGAGTGGAGAGTGGACAGTTGCGGTGTCGGGCGATGCCCGACGGATTTGGGAAGAAAGGTTGCGGAGAGAATATTGTAGGGGACGGCGTCCTCGACGTCCCACTCCGAAGGTCTGCACAAGGAAATGGGATGTCTGTAGGGACACCCGTCCCCGGGTGTCCACCGGTGCGTCGTGCGGAATCGCTCTGCGCGGGCCCTCTCAGTCGCCTGCGGCGCCAGCTCCCCCGAAGGGGGAGCCAAGCTTGGCGTTTGCAGAATCCGAAAGTCTGCGCATTCCCGTCCTCACTTGGCTCCCCCTTTG